>CAVEBK010000044.1:0-19995 GCA_963613915.1 uncultured Collinsella sp. | reverse complement strand
CTGTTATATAGCGTTTTTTTTGAGGGATTTTACAGGCATGTATTTTTTTTATTTCCAGAATGTTTCATGAGAAACATTTTAAAATGATTTTGAACACGGTTTACAACCTGGTAAGCCGTGTTTTTTTTAAGATAAAAAAAACTTTTTAAGGAATAAAATGCTTTTAATGCCTCATGGAATTATTTGTGAAATTATGTTTTAAATGTTTCATGAGAAACATTTTGCAGATAAGAATTTTGTTTCATGGTGTTATTTAGGAATCCTGATATTCTTTGACGCTTTTTACGGAAGTTATTTGTCAGATTGATATTTGTGTTGAACTGAATTAAGAAAGGCACGGCTTTTTAGATGTTTCATTAAAAATGATTTTTTAGAAAAAAAAAGTTGTTTTCCTTAAAAAAGAGAGACGTTAGAAAAATCTTGAAAATTCTGTGGAAGCTAAGAAAATGTTTAAGAGATATGTCATTCTGAATTTTATTTGTCTTCGGCGGCTTTTCTCATGTGCGGAATGTAAAATGTTTCATGAGAAACATTCGTAATAAAACAGGGCAGAGTAGGGCGTTTTTGTAAAAAATACAAAGTGCTCTGGTAAAAAGATTTTGACGGAAAAATTATTCTCTTTTACGGATTGTTTCTTTTTGCTGATAGATTTCTTTTATTTAGAGATTTGAAAGTTTTATAAAAAACGATGTTTTAATTCGTACTGTATCAATGAATTAAAAGTCGCAGACATTTCTAAATAAAGTAGTGTAAATGATTTTTTAGAGATGTCCTTGTTTTCTGTAAAAATATATGGAGACGGATTCGGTAAATGTTTCATGAGAAACATTCTCTGATTGTTAATGAAGAAACTGCTTTAAAAGTTTAATAGCACCGATTGAACCTGTTGAAAACATTCGAATCACAGTTCCTTGGAGAGTCTCTAAAAACAGTTCAGTAGAGTGTTTTTGCGACTCTTAGCCGCTACTCCCTATGTCGCGACAAGAAATCAGGTTTGTTAAATTCAATAACAGTCTTAACTGGTAGTTACTGCGCTTCGCTTGTGCTACGGACGACGGCCAGCCATCGTGTTTAGAGTTTTTTTGTGCCTTTTTTGTACCAGATTGCACTGTAATACAGAAAAGGCAATATTCAGGCTTATTAGACAACCTGTTTTAGTTTATGTGGAAATCCTGTTTTTTAATGTTTCATGAGAAACATTTATTTTGTTATTTTGTTCTGGTTCGTGCTCGAAAAGTTTTTTTTAAAAGTTTGTGGTAAATCTTCTCTGAACGGTGGATATTTAAACTGTCAAACGGTAGTTTGTTTTTTATAATTTTAAATGACGAATGTTCGTCATTTAAAAATGTCTGGGTTTTTATTAAAGGTGAATTTTTTAATTAGCCCTGACTTCGAGTTTTTGCAATTAACACTAAAAAACTCTCGAATAAGTGTAAAACATAGCGCCTTCGAGCGACGGACTCAACCATCTTGTTTAGAGTTTTTCTGCGTCTTTTTTTTGTGCCAAATTTGCACAAAAATCCAAAATTCAGGCTGATAAATAAAAGGTGCTGAAATAAAATTCAGCATGACGCACATTATTATGAGTTTTTCAAAAATCCCGTAAAATACAGCTCTATTTTTGATTTTATTAAACTTACAACCGTCAGGTTGTTTTTGGAAGTCTTTTTGTTTTAGTGCGCTTATAAAAATTATCTACGCCGGATTGGAGCAGCGCCGAAGGCGTTGTACGACATTCCTGTCGTGCCTTTGCAATTTGTGGTGGCTGTTGTCTTTAGTGCCGTCCGTGGCACAATTTTACCGTGTAAAAAACAAAGTACAATGAAGCGGATAGCGGAACTGCGCAAAGCCGGAAACACGGAAGATATTCAGCGCCTGCTGTAAAGATTTATAAATACAGAAAATTCGTCCAGAAAGTTAAAAAAAAAGATGTAATTGTGTTTTTTTGAGTTCTTTGTTAAATCTTTTCGAGCTGTTTTTTTAATTCAGTTTTAATCTGAAAACTTTGGAACCTCGTTTTGGATTCCATTCCTGGCGGCGTTTTTCTGGAAGACTTTCTATTGAATCTGCCTTAAATCCCTGGCTTTCGAACCAGTCGGCTGTTTGTGTCGTTAAAATAAAAACGCTTTCGAGATTTATTGATTTTGCTTTTTCGATAAGATAGGCAATCATTTTTGGGCCGATTCCAATATGTGCGAATGTTTTATCAACAGCAACGGCTGCAATTTCTGCCTGAGTGCGGTCATAAATGTGTAATGCGGAACATGCTCTGATTGCACCGTCAATTTCGTAAACAATGTAGTCGCTGTAAGAAGATTCAAGCTGGGTTTCTGTGCGCGGAAGTAAAATTTCATCAATAACGAAC
This sequence comes from uncultured Collinsella sp., assembly GCA_963613915.1. Lineage (GTDB taxonomy): Bacteria > Spirochaetota > Spirochaetia > Treponematales > Treponemataceae > Treponema_D. The sequence continues at coordinate 17,630 of CAVEBK010000044.1, read as the reverse complement.
GGTCGTATGAGAGAAAGAACCTGGGAAATGTCTTCTCTGCGCATTGCCCTGAATTTTCCATAATCTGAAGAATAAATCATAGTTCCAGAACCTAAGTTGCTGAAAATTTCGCAGGGCAAGGTTCCGTCGATTGAACCATTTAAAATATGAACTCTCGAAACTCCTTTCTGGCAGGCTTCTTTTGAAAGCTTCAAAATAGAAAGAATATTCTGCTCACTCGAAAAATTTTCATTTAACTGTGTAAATTGTTCAACTTCTTCAATATTAAGGGCAGGAATATGGCCTTCTGGCGAAAGTCCTGTATTTTCTGGAATTTTAAAACTTTTTTCAGAAATTTCTCCGTCTGGAATAAGGAAAAAAAGTTTGTCGGCTTTCAGATGAACTGCAAGCTGAGTTGCAAGCTGCATTGAAGAAATATTGTAAGGTTTTCCGTTTAAGCTCCAGCCAATGCATGGAAAAATCGGAATAAATCCATCGTCGAGAACTGTGTTAAGGCTTGTGTCGTCGATTTTGTCTATTTCGCCGGCGGTTGAATAATCAATTCCGTTTAAAACTCCTTTTCCGCGTGCGCGAACCCAGTTTCCGATAACTGCTGTAATGTGTTCTCCTGCAAGACTTGTCATAACATTGTTTGCAACTTCAAAAGCTGCGGTTTTTATTAAGTCCATTGCTTCTGGTGGAGTTATTCTGCTTCCGTTGTGGCTTGTCCATTTAATTGAATTTTTTGTAAGGATTTTATCTATGCGTTTGTGTGCCCCTGGCACAAGAAGAACTTTTAACCCAGATTCTTTTATAAGACCAATATCGTGAATATGACTTGTAAACATTGGAGAATCTATAATGCGGTCGTCAATGTAAATTACAACTGTTGCGTTGTGAAACCGGCTTATATAGCGGATTACGTCTCTTATGCTGTCTGCCTTTGTCTGGATTGATTTTTCGCTGGATGTCATATTCTGCCTTTTATAAATTTAGTTTAAGTTTAGGTTATCGCGAAAGGCTGGTTTATGACAATTCTCTGCAGATTTTTTTTGTCTGTCAGTTTTGCTTAATTTGAATTGTTTCTCATAGAAAAAACGCAGCCACAGTAATCCTGCCGCCACAATCCGTATTCGCTGGAAAGTTGGGTGCTTCTTAAATAGCCGCTTTTCTTTTTAAAATCAGAAACTAAGAATCTCGTTTTTGTGTTTTCCGCCAGATTTTCATTTTTAGACTTTTCAAGTTCCAGTCCGATTTCGTTTATCATCTGGCTGTCTTTGTGAGGGCTTATGCTCAATGTTGTTGTAAACCAGTCAAAATTATTTTTGCAGGCGTATTGCCATGAACGCGACATTCTTAATCTGTAGCATCTTCTGCAGCGTTCGCCTTTTTCTGGTTCTGTCTGTAATTGAATTTCGTTACGGACATTTGTTGCCTTAAAAAAATCTTCCGGTTCGTAATCGTCAACGACGAGTTTTACTTTATTTTTTAGTGCATCTGGAAAAACCGTCAAAAATTTTTTTAATTCTTCAAGCCGCCTGTAATATTCTTTTTCTGGATGAATATTTGGATTGTAATAGTAAATTGTAATATCAAAAATAGAAGATAAATATTCAATAACATAACTGCTGCAAGGTCCGCAACAGGCGTGTAAAAGAAGCGTCGGTTTTAATTTGTTTTCAGAATGTTGTGCAAATTGCGAAATTATTTTTTCAAGTTCTTTCTGGTAATTTATTTTTTCCATTTTTTATGCTTATCGTAGCACTTTTGTCTTTGCCTAAAAAGTGAACTTTATGGAAATTTTATAAGGACGTCTTCCGGCTACTCCGCCTTCGCTAACGCTCATCGTCCTCGCTTCGCTGCGGTCGACTGTCGGGCTTCGTATCCGGCGTAGGACAAAAAAAGGGGTTGAAGATAAAACTTATCAACAACCCTGGCGCAGAAGCAGTTTCTATAAAAAAGAAACAATCTTATCGGTTTGGTAAGACCTGAATTTTTCTGCAACTGTCCGTACATTTAATTTATAACAGTTTGTTATATAATAAAACCAAACAGATTGTCTATTTTGCAAAATTATAAATAATCTGTTGGTGTTTTTTCTTCGTAAAGAAGGAGATGCTGAGCGTAGCCGCCGAAGGCTAATAAATTCAGCATGACAGCCGGTGATTGAGCCTGTCAGGCTTTTAAAAGTGCTTTTTCGTATTTGCGGTCAGCCGGTTTTTCTGCAGCTTTGTAAAAAATTGCAACGTTACCGATAATTCTTACTAAAGTTGAATCTGTCTGTTCCTGGATTGCAGACGAAAGTTCAGTTTTTTCGTCTTTGTATTCATTAAATTTTACTTTTATAAGTTCGTGAGTTTTTATAACAGTCTGAATCTGTTTAATCTGTTCTTCTGTTAAGCCGGCTCCGCCAATAATAACTAAAGGAGACATTGGCTGTGCTGTTTTTTCTAAAAATTTTCTCTGTTTACTTGTTAATTCAATCATAGAAAAGATAATAACTTTTGAAACATAAAAATTCAACTTTACATAAAATCAACAATGAGTTGGTTATTTGTATAAAATATAACTAATATATATGACTGTCTTTGCAATGTTTTTGGATATAAATTTTTTATCATGTGTAGCGATGAAGAAATCAGAAAAAGAGTTGCAGATAATACTAAAAACTATCGTAAAAAACAAAAGCTTACACAGGAAATGCTGTCAGAAAAAAGCGGGGTTTCTGTAAATACAATCCGCAATATGGAAAAAGGGCGGTGGCCTTCATCTTCGACAATTGCTGCAGTTTCTAAAGTTTTTGGCATTGACCCGAAAATGCTGCTTGCGTCTCCAGCTGATAATTACATTTTAAAGGAAGAAATTACAACTTTATTTTTAAATTCTCTGAATAATCAGACAGAAGAAAAATCCTATTCTTTTAATCATTTTGAAAACCGTTCGAAAAAATAGAAAAAAATGGTTTTATGGACAGTTGAGTTTTAATTCGATATAATTTTTCCCATTGTTTCTATATATATCGTTAATTGGCTTTCTGGCAGATTTTGGAAAAGCTGATTTTTTTTGATATAGAGTGGAATAAATACAAATAGAGGAAAATTATGCCAAAAATTGAAGTAAACGAGAAACTTTTTTTTAATCTTCTTGGAACAAAATATGATTACGACACTCTGGAGAAAAAACTTACTTTTGGTAAGGCTGAACTTGACGAAAAACCAGACATGTCTCAGAAAGAAGACGAAAGAGTTATCAAAATTGAATTAAACGATACAAACCGTCCTGACCTGTGGTCTACAGGAGGCGTTACAAGACAGCTCAGACTTCATGATGGTGCAAAACGTTCCGACTATTCAAAATTTATGTCAACAAAAAATGACATAAAAGACTGCGGAGACAGAATCGTAACTGTAGATCCAGAACTCGAAAAGATCCGTCCTTACATGGTAAGTTTTGTAATTTCCGGAAAACCGATTGACGATCCAATGCTCAAAGACATTATCCAGACTCAGGAAAAACTTGCATGGAACTTCGGTAGAAAAAGACGTTCAATTTCTATGGGCGTTTACAGAATTTCTGAAATAAAATTCCCGGTTCATTACAAGGCTGTTGATCCGGATACAACTTCTTTTGTTCCGTTGCAGTGCGAACAGCCAATGACATGCCGTCAGATTCTTACAGAACATCCAAAAGGAAAAGACTTTGGATGGATTATAAAAGACTTTAAGAAATTCCCGATTTTGACAGACGACAAAGGCGAAATTATGTCGATGGCTCCTGTAATCAACTCTGCGACACTTGGAGCCGTAAAAGTAGGCGATAAAGGTCTTATGGTAGAACTTACCGGCGACAATATTGAAAACCTTATTTTGTCAGCAAACATTGTTGCCTGCGATTTTGCAGATGCAGGATACGAAATTCTTCCTGTAAAAGTTATTCATCCTTATGACACGGGACTTGGAAAAGAAATTACAGTTCCTTATTACTTCCAGCAGCCGACAAAGGCAACTCTTGCAGCAATCAACAAAAAACTTGGCTGCGATTTAACAAAGGCAGAAGTTTTAGACGCTCTTAGCCGCATGGACAACGATGTTGAAGCTAAAGATTTTGAAGCAACAGAAAAAACTTCAGGATATTTAAAAGCCAACAAAAACGATGTTGAATTTACATTGAATCCTCCTCCATACAGAAACGACTTTTTGCACGAAGTTGATGTAATTGAAGATGTAATGATTGGAATTGGACTCGACAACTTTAAGCCGATCCGCCCGAGCGATTTTACAGTCGGTCAGCTTTCTGACGTTACTTTGTTCAGCCGTAAGGCAAAGGAAATAATGGTTGGTCTTGGCTACCAGGAAATGATTTTTAACTATCTTGGTTCAAAACGCGATTACATTGACAGAATGTGCGTAAGTTCAGAAAAAGTAATTGAAATTGCTAACCCGATGAGCGAAAACTATCAGTTTGTTCGTCCTTCAATTATTGCAAGTCTTTTGCGTGCAGAAAGTCAGGCAGGACAGGCTGTATTCCCTCATAAAATTTTCGAAATCGGAAAAGTTGCATTCCTTGATGAAACACAGAATACAGGAACAAAGACAATTCAGTCCCTTGGATTTATGACAGCATGCAACAATGCAAACTTTAACAGCCTTGCAAGCGAAGTAAGCACGCTTCTTTATCTTCTGGATCATAAATACGATGTAAAGGAAGTTGAAGATCCTCGCTTTATTCCAGGACGTCAGGCAGCAATTATGCTTGACGGAAAACAGATTGGTGTATTTGGCGAAGTTCATCCGCAGGTTCTTGAAAACTGGGGAATTATGGTTCCTTGTGTTGCAGGCGAAGTTGATGTAGAAGCTTTAATGCCAAAAGAAAAACCACATACAAAGCCGGTTGAAAAAGCAAAGACAGAAAACAAGGCTGGCGGAAATGTAAGCCCGGCAGAGACAGATCCTGTTGCATACTTTAACAGCCATATTGAACTTTTAGTTGCAAAGATTGAAAAGGTTGAAACTAATCCACAGGGCGACAAACTCTACGTTGAAACAATGGACGACGGTTCTGGAACTCCGAGAATAATTCAGTCGGGATTGCGTCCTTACCTGAGCGAAGAAGAATTGCTTGGAAAGCATGTAATTATTGCAGCAAACCTTGCTCCACGCAAAATGAAGGGCGTAGAAAGCCGCGGAATGCTGCTTGCCTGCGATTATACAGAAGACGGAAAAGAAAAAGTTGAACTTTTAACAGCGCCATGGGCAGCTCCTGGAACTGTAATTACATTAGAAGGAAGCGAACCTGGCGAAAAACCTGCAAAGATTGACATTGAAAAATTTGCAAAGGTAAGCTACCAGGTTAAAGACCATAAATTTGTAATTGCAGGAAAAACTGCCCTTGCTGCAGGAAAACCAGTTACAACAGAAAAGTCTGATAACTGCGATGTTCAGTAAGTAAAATGCTTTTATAAAAAGAAAAACACTCTGCAGTGTGAAGCGCGCTTTTAAATACTGCAGGGTGTTTTTTTTATGCCTTTTTTTAATTCTCTCATTTGAATACAAAAAGATTTTAAATTTCTTTTGAATTCAGATATTTTTTTACAAGTCTGCCATTTTTATAGACAAGCTTTAAAGAAAAGAACGGTTCATTTGTGTGTAAAAGGCGAAGAAAAATTTTGTCACCTTCCCAAAGTTCAAGAGATTCGATTTTTGAAAAAGGAACCCATTCAAGAGTGCCTTCGTTGCATTCGATTAACCTGCCTTCAAAATTGTCTGAAGTATAAAGACACATATATTCAGCAGGATCTTCATCCGAAATAAAAGTAACAATTCCGCGGAAAGAAAAACTGTTGAGCGTAAGCCCGGTTTCTTCTTTTACTTCGCGCAAAAGACAGTCTTCCGGACTTTCGTGGTGTTCAAAATGTCCGCCAACGCCAATCCATTTGTCGTGGTTTATGTCATTTTCTTTTTTTACGCGATGAAGCATAAGGTAAGAATTATCTTTTTCGATATAGCAGAGAGTTGTAAGTTGAGACTTCATAAAATTATCCTTGAATAAAATTTTTATCTGCTAAGTGTAGGTTAAAAATAACGCTTAAACAACTTTTTTTACACGGTTCATTATAAATTCTAATCTCCTGCTTTTTATGATAGAGTAAGAAATTGATTTGAACTGCAGGGAGTAAAGAAAATAAAAATGACACAATTACAACAGCAGACCGCCGCAAAAAAGTTCAGTGAATCGTGGGCTGGCAGGGGATACGAAAAAGGCGAAAGTCAGAAATTCTGGCTGGATTTACTTTGCAACGTTTTTGGAGTGCAGGATTTTACAGACTTTATTTTCTTTGAAGAGCAGGTAAAGGACAAAATTCAGAACAAGACGATTACAAATTTTATAGACGCTTACATTCCACAGACGCGCGTAATGATTGAACAGAAGTCGAGCCACAAGGATCTGCGCGAACCAATAAAACAGTCAGACGGTTCGTTTTTAACGCCGTTCCAGCAGGCAAAAAAATATGTTGCAGATCTTCCGCTTTCGCAGCATCCGCGGTGGATTGTAACCTGCAACTTTGACGAATTTTTAATCTACGACATGGAACAGCCGAATGGCGAGCCTCAGCAGATTTTCTTAAAAGATTTAGAAAAAGACTTCTACCGCCTGGAATTCCTTGTGGATTCCAAAAACGAAAACCTTAAAAAAGAAGAAGAAATCAGTTTAAAAGCCGGAGACTTAGTCGGTAAACTCTACGATTCCCTTTATAAACAATACTTAGACCCGGGCGCAAACAGCCTGAAGAGCCTGAACATTCTTTGTGTAAGAATCGTATTCTGTCTTTATGCCGAAGACGCAGGACTTTTTGAAAGCAAAACCAGTTTTGAAGACTATATAAAATCCTTTGCAATAGAAAACCTGCGTGCCGGAATAATCGGACTTTTTAAAGCCCTGGATACAAAAATCGAAAACCGCGACAAATATGACACAAAACTAAAACCGTTCCCTTATGTAAACGGTGGACTTTTCCGTGATGAACAGATTGAAATTCCAAATTTTTCGCAGGAAATTGTTGATGTAATCATAAAACAGTGCGCACCATTCAACTGGTCAGAAATTAGTCCTACGATTTTTGGTGCTGTTTTTGAGTCTACTTTAAACCCGGAAACAAGACGAAAGGGAGGAATGCACTACACAAGCATTCAAAACATTCACAAGGTGATTGATCCGCTGTTTTTAAATGACCTTAAGGCAGAACTTGAAGAAATAAAACAGATAAACATACATAAAGAAAGACTTAATGCAATAAAAGAATTTCAGACAAAAATTTCTAATCTGAAGTTTTTAGATCCTGCCTGCGGAAGCGGAAACTTTTTGACGGAAAGCTATCTTTCGCTTGCACGCCTGGAAATTGAAGCTTTAAAAGCCACGATTGATAAAAACGAAATGGCATTAGTGCAGGGGCAGACAAAAGTTTCTATCAGCCAGTTTTATGGAATTGAAATAAACGACTTTGCCGTAACTGTTGCAAAGACCGCCTTGTGGATAAGTGAAAGCCAGGTTTTAAACGAAATTAACGAAATCCTGCAGACAAAAAAAGACTTTTTACCGCTTACCACCAACGCATTTATTGTAGAAGGTAATGCCCTGCGCATGAACTGGAGCACGCTAAAACCAGAAAACAAACAGGAAGAAGACACGCTTTTTGCAGGTTTTACAACCCAGACCGACGGCACAGAACACCACTACGACTACATTATGGGGAATCCGCCGTTTGTAGGACGACGTTATAGAAATAATGAACAGCAAAATGAAATTGCCCAATTTTTCACATATAAAGACATTGATTATGTTGCTTGCTGGTATTACAAGGCAGCACAGTTGATAAAGGGAACTAATACCCGCTGTTCTTTAGTTTCTACAAATTCAATTACACAGGGCGAACAGGTTGCAGCATTATGGAAACCACTTTTTACTGATTTTAATGTTCATATTGATTTTGCCTACAGAACTTTCAGATGGGACAGCGAAGCCAGCATAAAAGCCCACGTTCACTGCGTAATAATAGGATTCAGCACGGATGCTAAACAGAAAAACACGGTGGTTGAGCCAGTCGAAACCACCAGCAAGAATTGTCATTCCGAACTTGTTTCGGAATCTCATAAGCCTAAAATCATCTACCTGAACGACAATCAAAAAATCGAAGCAAAGAATATAAACGGATATTTGCTTGATGCACCAAATGTTTTTATTGAGATAAATTCAAAACCTCTTTGTAATGTTCCTGTAATGAAAAATGGAAATGTTCCACTTGATGGAGATGCTTTAAAAGTTGAAGTTGAAGATTATGAAAAATATTTTAAAGATTGCAAATGGATAAAGCGGCTCATGGGAGGGCAAGAACTTTTACATAACGAAATCCGTTATGTTCTTTGGCTGGTTGGAGCAAATCCAAGCGAAATCAAAGCAAATAAAAAGGTATATGAAAGAGTTGAATTATGCCGAAAGAATAGACTTGCAATGAAAGACAAAGGTACTCAAAAACTTGCTGATACTCCTACAACTTTCAGAGATACAAATAATCCTGAAAATTATATAGCACTTCCGATGGTTTCTTCTGAAAAACGCCGTTATATTCCAATGGCATATTTACATGGTGATGTAATTCCTACAAACCAAATACAAACAATCCCCAACGCCACAATCTACGACTTTGGAATCCTTACAAGCAATGTACACAACGCCTGGATGCGTGCTGTCTGCGGTCGTCTTGAAATGCGTTACCGTTATTCAAAAGACATCGTCTACAACAACTTTCCTTGGCCAACGCCAACCCCGGAACAAAAGGTAAAAATAGAACAGACAGCACAGGCAATATTAGACGCCAGGGCAAAATACCCAGGTTCAAGCCTTGCAGACCTTTACGACGAAACCGTAATGCCCGCAGACCTGCGCGCCGCTCACCGCGAAAACGACAAGGCCGTAATGCAATCGTACGGCTTTAACCCAAAAATGACAGAAAGCGAGGTTGTAGCCGAGTTGTTTAAACTATACGAGAACCTAGTAAAGTAGGCTTTTTGTGTCATTCCGAGCGCAGAAAGCAATATTTGACGAAAGGTACAACCTGCTGTATATTAAAAAAAAGGAAATGCCCGTTTCTTACGGTCGTCTCCACGATTAGTGCTATAAAGCCGCTATAAGTGTGTCAGACTTGGCGGCTTTACTTTTTTCAACTCTTTCTATTATTAAAATAGGAAAGGGCTGTAAGGATCAAAATAGCTAAATTAATAGCCAACGAAATAATTTCGTAAGTTGTCACCTTAGTAAGCCTCCCTTTATCAATTTCAGCACAAAGCTGATTGAGTTTGGGAGACGCCGCCTTAGAAACTGAGCATTTCCAATAAGTTCTTATACCATAAATCTGTATTGCATACAAGTTTGTCATTCCGAGCACAGAAAGCAATATTTGACGAAAGGTACAACCTGCTGTATATTAAAAAAAGGAAATGCCCCAAACATCGGGTTATCTCCACTGAGACGAATAGCCGTCCTAGAGGTTCAAACGAGGGCGGCTATATTTTTTACTCGTTCTTATCTTTAAGGTAAGAGAGTGCCGTAAGAATCAGAATGGCAATATTTATTGCTAACGAAAGAATTTCGTAAATCGTCATCTTTAGCCTCCCATAATCAAATTCCGGCGAACCGGTTGAGTGTGGGAGATAACCGCCAGTTCAAGGCATTTCCAATAATTTTATTTATACTATAAATTTGTAGCGTATGCAATAAGAAAAGAAATTACGCCAGTAATTTAGAATCCTCACGACGGTGCATTGTTTACAAAGATTTAGCCCGGTATGGAGTAGCCTCGCGTTAGCGTGGGTGCGCAGCACTGGAGCGAAAGCGGAACTACGGAACACCGGCAGAGACTGTAGAGGTTTACATACTCTGTGGCTTAAAAAATAAAATTAAAAATATTGGCAAAACATATTTTTACAGTTAGAATATTTATCTGTATGATACAGCAGTGCTTGAAAGTAGTTGAAATTTTCGATACAGAACTTGCTGGTCTTACTGTTTTTACTGGCAGATTTTAAACTGATTTCATTTTTTGTGGAGTCAGTTTTTTTTTGCAATTTTTTGAAAATTAAGTCTTTAAACTTTAAATAGGAGCAATTATGAAAAGGGAAGACATTAAGAAAGTTCTGATTATTGGTTCAGGTCCAATTGTAATTGGTCAGGCCTGTGAATTTGACTATTCTGGAACTCAGGCCTGCAAGGCTCTCCGTGAACTTGGTTATAAAATTGTGCTGGTAAATTCTAACCCGGCAACAATCATGACAGATCCTGTTATGGCGGATTCAACTTACATTGAACCTCTTAATGTTGAAAGAATCAGCCAGATTATAGAAAAGGAACGTCCGGATGCTCTTTTGCCAAACCTTGGTGGTCAGACTGGTTTGAATATGGCAATGGAATTGAACAAACTCGGCGTTCTTGATAAATACGGCGTAAAGGTTATTGGCGTAAATCTTGATGCCATTGAACGTGGCGAAGATCGTGAAATTTTCAAGGAAACAATGAAAAACCTTGGAATTGACACTCCACGTTCTGACATCTGCCACACTGTTGAAGGTGCTGAAAAGATTGCTGAAGAAATCGGATTTCCGCTGGTTGTTCGTCCGGCTTATACAATGGGCGGTGCAGGCGGTGGTTTTTGTTATAACGTTGAAGAATTGCGTTCAATTGTTTCTAATGGCCTTGACCTTTCGCTTACTCATCAGTGTCTGATTGAAGAGTCGATTTTAGGCTGGGAAGAACTTGAAGTTGAAGTTGTTCGCGATTCAAAAAATCAGATGGTTGCAATCTGTACAATCGAAAATATTGATGCTGTTGGTGTTCACACCGGCGACTCTTTCTGTGCTGCTCCGTTTATGACAATCGACAAAGAGCTTGAACAGAAACTGCAGAAGATGGCATTTAAGATTGTAGAAAACATTGGCGTAATCGGGGGAACTAACGTTCAGTTTGCCCACAATCCAAAAAACGGCCGTGTTGTAATTATCGAAATTAACCCGAGAACTTCACGTTCTTCGGCTCTGGCTTCTAAGGCTACAGGTTTCCCGATTGCTTTAATTTCTGCAAAACTTGCTGCTGGCCTTACTCTCGACGAAATTCCTTACTGGCGCGACGGAACTCTCGAAAAATATACTCTTGGCGGAGCTCCAGACGGTGACTACGTCGTTCTTAAATTTGCACGCTGGGCTTTTGAAAAATTCCGCGGGGCAAAAGATGAACTTGGCACTTCGATGAAGGCTGTCGGCGAAGTAATGGCAATTGGCAAAAACTTTAAGGAAACTTTCCAGAAGGCAATCCGTGGTCTTGAAAACGGACGTTCTGGTCTTGGTTTTGCTAAAGACTTCAATAAAAAGAGTGCAGATGAACTCTGCGAAATGCTTAAAGTTGCAAGTTCTGAAAGATACTTCCAGTTGTACGAAGCAATCCGCAAGGGAGTTCCTCTCGACAAACTTTCTAAGATTACTTATGTAAAAGAATATTTCTTAAAGGAAATGAAGGAACTTGTTGATCTTGAAGAAGAAATGCTCAAGAATCCTGGAAAAGTTCCGGAAGATAAACTCCTGATTCAGGCAAAGAAAGACGGTTTCTCTGATAAATATCTTTCTAAAATCTTAAAGGTTGCAGAAAAAGATATTCGTAAGCGTCGTTATGAACTTGGAATAAAAGAAGCATGGCTGCGCGTTCCTGTAAGTGGCGTAAAAGATGCCTGCTATTACTATTCAACTTACAATGCAAAAGATACTTCAACTGCAACGGACAATAAAAAGAAAGTAATGATTCTTGGCGGCGGTCCAAACAGAATTGGTCAGGGAATTGAATTTGACTACTGCTGCTGCCACGCTGCAATGCAGTTAAAGGAACTCGGCTACGAAACAATCATCGTAAACTGCAACCCTGAAACTGTTTCTACAGATTACGACACTTCTGACAAACTTTATTTTGAACCAGTTACAACAGAAGATGTTCTTCAGATTTACGAAAAAGAAAAGCCGATGGGCGTAATAGTTCAGTTTGGTGGACAGACCCCGCTTAACATTGCCCGCGAGCTTCAGGAAAATGGCGTAAACATTCTTGGAACTTCTATTGATTCAATTGATATTGCAGAAGACCGCGATTTGTTCCGCCATATGATGGAACAGCTTGAAATTCCAATGCCGGAAAGCGGAATGGCAACTAATTTTGATGAAGCAAAAGAAATTGCAGACAAGATTGGTTATCCGATTATGATTCGTCCGTCGTTTGTTCTTGGTGGACGCGGAATGGAAGTTATTTACGACGAAAAAACTTTGCGTGAATATGTTGAAAAAGCTGTCGGCGTAACTCCAGATCGTCCGCTTTTGATTGACCGTTTCTTAAAGAATGCCCTCGAATGCGAAGCTGACGCACTTGCAGATTCTGAGCACGTTTATATTCCAGCTGTAATGGAACACATTGAACTTGCAGGAATCCACTCAGGTGACTCTGCCTGTGTAATTCCTCCTGTTTCGATTCCTCTTGCAAATCTGGAAACAATCAAGGAATACACAAAGAAGATTGCTGAAGCATTGCACGTTTGTGGTTTAATGAACATGCAGTACGCAATTGAAGACGGCAAAGTTTACGTTATTGAAGCAAATCCACGTGCAAGCCGCACTGTTCCACTTGTTTCTAAAGTCTGCGACACACAGATGGCTCGTCTTGCAACAAGAATGATGCTCGGCGAATCGTTAAAATCTCTCGGACTTAAAGAAAAGGTAATTCCTTATTTTGGAGCAAAAGAAGCTGTTCTTCCGTGGGCAAGATTCCCTGGAGTTGACCCGATCCTTGGACCGGAAATGCGTTCTACAGGTGAAGTTCTTGGACTTTCGGACAACTTCCCGCTTGCTTATTACAAGGCACAGGAAGCTGCCGGTGCAGAGCTTCCACACGCGCCGTCTCCGTGGGAAAACAAAAAAGTTCTGATTTCTTTGAGCGACAAAGACAGCTTAAAGAATCAGGTTCTTTATATTGGAAAAACTCTGTCAAAGATGGGATTTTCTCTTGTTTGTACTCAGGGAACTGGTGAGTTCTTCCGCGAAAATGGAATTAAGTGCGAAGAAGTAAACAAGATTGGTGCAGGACGTCCGGATGTTGTTGATATTATCATGAACAAAGAAGTTTGCCTGGTTATTAACACTCCAAAACCAAAGCGCGTTTATGCAGAAGACAGAAAAACAATCCGTATTGCCTGCTTAAAGTACAAAGTTCCTTATATTACAACATTGGCAGGAGCTTATGCTGCTGTACAGGGAATTGAAGCTGTTATGTCTGGCAATGGTGGTGAAGGCGGAGTTAAGTCTTTACAGGAATACCATGCAATGATAAAACAGTAGGCAAAATCAAAACCTAAAAAACAGGTCTGATTTATATCAGGCCTGTTTTTTTTGATATGGACGTATTTTCTGACCTTTGCTTGCGCAATATGCGCACGACCTTACGCTTACGCGTAAGGGATTTTTGCGTATCAGTCTAATGACTGCTACGCTGCAAGTTTGCTTGCGCAAACTTGTTATTTACGTGTGCGCAATATGCGCACGACCTTACGCTTACGCGTAAGGGATTGGAGGGGCGCGCGCAGCGCGTTCGAAAACGGCGGTCGAGCCTGTCGAGGCCCCGTTTTTGAATGCAGCCGAAAGGCGGAACCCCGGAAAGCCCGGCCCTGAGTGCAAACGAAGGGATACGCCCGGAAAAGAAGGAAAAAATGAAAGACTTTACAGTTGGAAGAACTTATCCGCAGTTAATAAACTACGCAATTCCGTTGATTTTAGGAAATTTTTTTCAGTTGACGTACAATGCGGTTGACTCGATTATTCTTGGCCGTTATGCAGGAAAAGAGTGTCTTGCCGCGGTTGGAATTGCAAATCCGGTAATGAACATAATGATTTTTCTTATCGTTGGAATTTGTCTTGGTGCCGGAATCATTATGTCGGAATTTTACGGTGCAAAAGACGAAAAAAAGCTTAAGAGCGAAATCAGCACAACGATTGCGATTGGTCTTGGATTTACGATTGTTGTAAGTGCTCTTTGCTTTATTTTTGTGTGCCCGCTTTTGCGTGCAATCCGATGCCCTGAAGATCTGATTGAACACACTGCAAGTTATCTGCGGGTTGTCTTTGCAGGTCTTGTATTTACGTTTTTTTACAACGTTTATGCTTCGGCTCTCCGTGCGGCTGGAGATTCAAAATCGCCGATTGTCTGTGTTGCAATAAGCGCTGTTTTAAATGGAATCCTCGATTATTTTCTGGTTGCAAAACTTGGAATGGAAATGCGCGGGGCGGCCTTTGCAACTGTTGCTTCGCAGTTTATAAGCTGTGTTCTGATTATTACCTATGTTTTTAAAAAGACTCCGATTCTTGCGGTAAGACTGAGAGAATTTAAAATTGAGCGTTCTTTAATTATGCGGACTGTAAATTATTCGTGGGCTACGGCCTTGCAGCAGTGCGTTTTGTATGTTGGAAAGCTTTTGATTCAGTGCGCTGTAAATCCTTTGGGCGTAGACGCAATCGCAACATTTAACGCAGGAACTAAGATTGATGATTTCTGCTATCAGCCGACGCAGAGCATCGGGCACACGATTACAACCTTTATGGCACAGAACCGCGGGGCAAAAAAGCCAGAGAGGCAGAAAGAAGGCTTCTTAAAAGGATTTTCGCTTGAACTTATTTACGGCGTAATTGCAATGGCGAGCGTCTTTATTTTTAGAAAAGAAATAATAATGCTTTTTGCAGGCGACGGCGAAGCGGAAGTTATCCGCCTCGGAAGCGAATATCTTATGATAATGTCTTGCCTTTACTTTTTGCCGGCAATCACGAACGGAGTTCAGGCGTTTTTCCGCGGAACTGGCGATGTTAAAATTACGGTAATTTCTACGACAACGCAGATTGTGGTGCGGGTTGCGTGCAGCTTTATTCTTGCAGTTCATTATGGAATAAACGGTGTTGCCTTTGCCTGCCTTGCCGGCTGGATTGCAATGCTCGCAGTTGAACTTCCGATTTTCTTTTTTGCCTGGAAAAAACTGAAGAAAGAAATTAAAAAATAGCGCCGATTGAGCCTGTTGTCCGAAGGCGCGCAGGCAATCAGGCATAAACTAAACTGGTGGTGGCCAGGTTAGAAAACATTGCTTTTATTAAAGTTGTCGTCTATACTCGACAATATAGAGTGTATTTTGTCGTCTATACTCGACACGGAGCAATGTTATGACTCGTGAAAAACTTCTGGAAGCAATTTTTGATCAGCAGGAATTTATAAAAAACTTTAAAATTGTTGACCGCGAAGCTGATTTTGACATGAATGCAAATTATGTTTTAATCGGCCTGAGGCGCGCTGGAAAATCAACACTTCTTTACAAGATTGTTCAGGACCTTGTTGCAAACGGAACAGACTGGAATCAGATTATTTACATCAATTTTGAAGATGAACGTCTTTCTGATTTTACAGTAAATGACTTTAACGAAATCCTTGCAATCCAGGCACAGATGAGCGACAAAAAGGGGTGGTTTTTCCTTGATGAAATTCAAAACGTAGAAGGCTGGGAAAAGTTTGCCCGCCGTATGGCAGATTTAAAAGAGCATACTTTTATTACCGGAAGCAATGCAAAAATGCTTTCTGCAGAAATTGAAGAGCGTCTGGGCGGACGTTATCTTACAAAATACATTACTCCGTACAATTTCCGGGAATTTTTAAAAGCCAAAAATATTGATTATTCTCAAAGGTCCCTGATTGCAACAAAAGACAGCGGAAAAATCAAAAGAGAACTGGAAAACTATTTTTACTTTGGAGGTTTTCCGGAAAGCATAGAATATAAAGACAAGCGTGAATATGTTTCGAGCATCTATCAGAAAATTCTTCTTGGAGACATTGCCGTTAGAAACGGAATCAGAAACATAAACGGGCTCAGGCTTTTAATCAAAAAAATAGCCGAAACTGTTAAAGACGAAGTTTCTTATTCAAAACTGCACAATACTCTAAAAACAATCGGCGTAAATGTAAGCAAGGATGCAATAATCGATTACATTGGATACGCAAAGCAGTCATTTTTAATTTTTGCAATTCACAATTATTTTTCAAAATTTGTGGAAAAGGAATCAACTCCAAAATACTACTTTAACGACAACGGCCTCTTAAATCTTTTTTTAATAAGGGAAGAACCGCGTCTTCTGGAAAATCTTGTGGCAATCAATCTCTGGAACCGCTTTAAAGAAGGACTTTATTACCTGAAGTCACAAAATCTTGATGCAGACTTTTTTATTGAAGAAACCGGAGAAGTAATTCAGGCCGCTTATTCGGTTTATAATATTTCTGACGACAGGGAAACAAAAAGTCTTGTAAAAGCCGCCAAAACATTAAAGGAAGCAAAACGCTTTATAATAATCACGTACGACGAAGAAACGGAATTTACAGTAGACGGCATTAAAATAGAAGTAATTCCAGTATGGAAATGGCTTATAAAAAATTAAACTTATGGAAATTAAAGAATTAAACAAAAAAGACTATAAAAAGGCGCAGGAATTCGCCGTTAACGGAATGCATCTCTACTGGTATGCAAAGAACAAATTCGATTTAAAGCTGTATTCATGGTACTTCTGGTATGAATCGTTAAATCGCGCCACAAAAGCTTACGGAGCATATTCAGACGGAAAACTTGTTGGAGTTCTGCTTTCGGCAATGAAAGGAAGACCACAGAAATACCGCGGCATCTTTAAAACGTTTTATCTTTGGTTTTTTGAACACCTGCACCTTTTTTCAGACTCAGAATGCGCAGAAACTTACGAGCAGGCAAACCAGAAAATGTACGAAAAATTCTGTGAAAAATGCGTTCCAGACGGAGAAATCACTTTTCTTGCTGCAGATTTAAACTGCAAAATAAAAGGAATTGGAACAGCACTTCTTTCTGCCTTTGAAAAAGACGAAAGCGGAAAAGTTGTTTTTCTTTACTCAGACGACGGATGCACTTATCAGTTTTACGAACATCGTGGTTTTATAAGAGAGGGCGAATGCGATGTTTTAGAAAACATAAACGGAAAAAAAGCCTTCCTAAAATGTTTTTTATACGCAAAAAAAATCGCAGAAACTGTTTAAGATTTATGGAGGGGGAAAGCCTTCCCCCTGCGGCGCACGTTGTTGCGCCGACACCCCCTTCTGCGGGGGACACCCCCGCAACGCCCCCGGTTACTGGAGCGAGGCTAGCGGGAAAGAAATGTAAAAAACTTAAACTTTGTAAATTGCCGTTCTGGTATTATATTAGTTACAGGAGACCGTTATGGAAAATACAGCATATTTGAATAACAAAGGCGATTTAATTCAGTTCAAATACAAAAATACGCTTTAAAGGACCATATAGCCTTGAAAAAATCGAACAGATTAAGGAATGGGATAACGGTTATCTTGTAGTTTCTGCAAAATATTCTCATTCTGCAGAAACTGTCGAAGACTACATAGACTTAATTCCAATTCTAAAAAATTTGTACATAAAACCGGAAAACTTTTTACAAAAAATAAAAGAGGTAAAACTAGATTATGTCACAGACCGAAATTGAAAAAATTGCCGCAGAGGCAAAGTTTATTATTGCTGG
>CAVEBK010000043.1:0-20348 GCA_963613915.1 uncultured Collinsella sp. | reverse complement strand
GTTGTTCGTATTTGCCCCGGCGGACAAATCCTTCTTCATAATAGAATGTTACGCTTTTTACGCTTGCACGGACTTCATCTTTTTCATCACGGACAAAAATCTTTACGCCCTGATAAACTGTTCCGGACGCATATACTTTTCCAATGTTTTTTAATTCCCTTAAATGCGCCTGAATGCTTTCGATTTCTTTATTGAATTCGTCATTTTCGTGCTTTAATTCATTTTTTCTAAAATTAAAGCGTTTTAAGCTTTCTTCTTTTTCTTTTGGAAGGGTTTTTCTAACCTTTTTGGTATTTTCGAGAGTCTGAATATTCAATTCAAGTTCTTCAAGTTCTTTTAAATTATTATTCTGCATTTCAAGCAGTTCTGAAAGTCTTTGCTTGGCTCTCGGGTCAATTCCAACTTCAAGAACGGTTTCTGTTCCACCACCAGCAGAACCGATATTTTTTGCAAGAATTGTTTCCGTTGCAAAAAGATGTCCACCGGTTATCTGTGCGCGCTTTCCCTGCAGGATAATTCTGTGCTGAGCTAAAACTTCGCTGTTCATAATTGAATCCTGAACAATTACGTTTTCTTCAACTTCAACCTTTGAATTCTGAATGAATTTTGCCCAAAGTGAACCACCACACTTTATCTGACACTCATCGCGCCCTACAATTCCATGGTTTACGATAATGTCACCGTCACTTTCAAGATGACTTGCACCAACTGCACCATTTACTTCAATATTACCGCTGGCCTTTATATCATAACCGTCTTCAACATTTCCGTTTACAACTACAGTTCCAAGGAATGTAATGTTTCCAGACTTAATGTTTACTCCATCAACTTCCATTATCGGTTCAACGTTGATTTTATTATTCAGCAGAAGTACCTGACCATTGCAGGCTGCAAGGATTGTCCGTCCGTCAGAATCAAGAACAACATTTTTTCCAAGCGGAAGATTTATATCACGCCCGTTCTTTGCTTCAAGATAACGACCGTAAAGAGTTTTTCCAGATTTTCCTCTTTCTGCAAGCATTTTCTGTGCAAGCGGCTGACCTTCTACAACATTTTGAATTAAATTCAATTCCTTAAAATTAACCTGGCCGTTAGCAGCTTCTTTTGCCCTGATTTTTGAGCGGTCTGTTTCAAAGTTATACGCAATATATGCGTCTCTTCCGTCAACAGGCATAATTGCCTGAGCTACAAGAACAGGAACATTGTACACAGGTTTATCAACCAGCTCGTCAATTTTGTCTGTTAAAATTCCTGCAACAACCCCATAACCAGTTAAAGCACTTTCAATTTTAGAGCGGGTAATGTCGGCTCCTCCCAAAGCTGGTGGAGTAATTGTACAGGTTGCCTTTAATTCATCTTTTGTAATATCAATGACAAAAATTGCGTCTCCCGCAGGATTTCTTGAATAATGACCGACAGCTTCGTAAGTTCCGTTTGTTCCTGTCTGCGCAAGTTTTTTTATTTTAGCTTCGTCAAAATCATTTGTATCAGGACGTTTTATATCATTTATTATGTCAGAAAAATTAACGCTTTTGCCATCTCCAACGGGAAGAACGACTTTTAAACAAATCTTGTCGTCAAAATGATGAAGATAAAATTCACCGTCACGATCAATAGTTTCCATTTCATCGGAACTGTCCATAAGTCCAGAGATATGAAGTTCCTTAATTTTTGCACTCTTGGCAACAGCTTCTGGATTCTGGTAAACAACGATGGACCAAGGTTTACGGGCAATTCCAAAAAAACCTTCAAAACCTTTTTCTTTTACTTCATATTCGAGATTAGAAATTTTTGTGTTTAATTGAACTGCGGCATCCGCCAAGGCTTCGTCAAGAGTATCTGCATGAACATCTACACTCTTTATTCCCTGATCCGTTTTCTGCAACTCTGCCATGTCTTTTCGGATTTTTTCAAGCGTAACCATAGAAGAATGCCTTTTTATTTACTAAATAATTCCCTTACGGAAATTTGTCAATTTTGCGCGGAGCCTTAAATTAGCCTTTGTGTGAAGCTGAGAAATCCTTGATTCACTTACTTCCAGAACCTGACCGATTTCTTTAAAAGTCAAATCTTCGTGATAGTAAAGGACAATTACCATCTTTTCTTTTTCAGGCAGTTCGTTAATTGCCTGTATTATTACTTTCCGGATTTCTTCACGTTCAACCTGAACATCTGGATTTAAGCTGGAAGGAGCTTCAATCGTATCTCCAACTAAAAGATTGTCGCTTTCATCTCCAGAACTCCAGACATCGTTTAAAGAAATAATGCTCGAAGCACTAACCTTCATTATTGTCTGATGATATTCATCTTCCGACAGGTTGAGTTTCTGTGCAATTTCTGCGTCAGTAGCAGTGCGTCCAAGTTTAGATTCAAGTTCGCTGATTGTATCTTCTATTTCGCGGGATTTTTGTCTTACAGAGCGCGGAACCCAGTCAAGCTGGCGCATTTCGTCAAAAATGGCACCACGGATTCTGGTAACTGCATAAGTTTTAAATTTTACACCTTTTACAGGGTCATAGCGGTTTATTGCATCTAAAAGTCCGAACTGTCCGAATCCTACAAGATCATCAAATTCCATACTGGCAGGAAGTCCTACAGCAATTTTACCGGCAACGTATTTTACCAGCGGCATATACTGGCGAACAAGTCTATCACGCAGATGAGTTGACTTTGTCTTCTTAAACTCTTCCCAGAGTTTATCTTCGTCTTCGTTGTTAATTACCAAAGTCTGTTCAGTATCCATATTGCTCATTCTCTCTAATTCTCATCTCTTTTTAGTGCAGTACGTATCGCCTGAGCAATCAGGCTGGCATTTGCAGAATTTGCCTGCGTACCATCAGGAAAAACAGTACCAGAAGTTCCGTTTCCTCCAGAAGTTGCAAAATCGCTGTCACCTATTATATCACTATTTGAATTATTTTTCACACTGTCAGATATATCTTCAATATCAGGCAGTTCATCAATATTATCAATAGCAGAACCATCTGCAAAAGAATTTACTTTATTAGAACTGTCCCCTTTATTTGAAGGAATTTCCTGCCGTTGAACTTCTGAATTATTCCGCTCAACACTCTGCATCTGTGCGAGGTTAACAGGTTCAAATTCAGGCTTTTCTGAAGTTGAATTTACCTGTGCTTCTGAAGGTTTTTCAGTCTCCCTGGATTCAGTATTTAAATCAGCTGCCTGGCTTTTTGTTACAGAACCGGCAACTTCATCATTCTGAAAAGTTTCTTTATTATTCTCCACAAAGAATTTCGGTGCCGTATCATCATCTTCAAAATTATCATCACCAACTACAATGTTTACATTTTCGCCGGTTTTTTGAATTTTTGAATTTGAAGAATCAGCTGAATTTTCACTCAAAGAAGTTTCATCAGCCAGAAATTTATTAAAAAGGAAGGAAATGCCGGCAGCCAGAACACAGAAGATTACAGCAAAAAGAAAAGACCTTAATAAAATAATTAAAAAGGCATTTTTTGAAATTATCCCCGTAAGAAATGACAAAAAGAAACCACATGCGGCAAAGCCACCAATGGCCTTTTGATTTATCATATCTTCCTCCCTTGTAAAAGATTAAGGTAAAAAAGCCGTAAGGTCAAGAATTAGACTTTTCCGGCATTTTTACGCTGTCAATCAAAAATTAAATTTCTATTTTTTACGCAGAAACTTTTTTAAGAAAGTTGAAACACCTTCGCTGGAAGACATATCCGTTTTTTCAATACGGCCAACAATGTGTTTTATACACTGTGCTGGTTTTGAAGTTGGATTTACAACCATAAAAGGTTTTTGCCTGATAACCGAAGCTGAAACAACAGAGTCATCATACACAAAACCAATGTAGTCAACTTTGTAATTTAAAAACTGTCCGACAATAGTAATAATCCTGTCAGAAATTTTCTTTCCTTCTTCTGCCGAATGAACACGGTTAACAAGAAGCTTTATATTGATATTTCTGTCGTTTAATTCAGTTGTAATGATTTTTATCATTCCGTAGGCATCTGTAATTGCAGTAGGTTCCGGAGTTGTTACAACGTAAACTTCGTCCGCAGCTGCTACAAATTGAAGTACATTGTTTGCAATTCCAGCACCAGTATCAATAATGATAATGTCAGCGTTTCCTAACTGAGCAAACTGCTTTGCAAAATAATCAAGTTCTTCAAGAGAAAGATTTGCAATCTTAGAAAAACCGTTTGCGCCGGCAATAAATTTAATTCCAACTTCTGTATCAAGGATTATTTCTGACATTGTTTTCTGTCTGTTAATAACCTGCATCAGATTGTATTGAGGAACAACATTCAGCAAAACATTGACATTTGCCATACCAAGGTCGCCGTCAATCAGGATTACTTTTTTTCCAAGCTGGGCATAGGCAATTGCCATATTTACGGCCATATTTGTCTTTCCAACACCGCCTTTTCCACTTGTAATTGCAATTATTCTTGTTTTATGTTCATTTTGCTTTTCTGTTTTTTCGGATTTTTCAGCGGGAGAATCTAAATTTCCCATCAATTCCCGCAATTCCTGTGCCTGCTCTTCCATAATCATTCATCCTCCGGAAACATATCCTCAATATGCAGTTTATCTAGCTTGAAATCAACCAAATTAAATAAAAACTCTCTTACGCTGGCTCTCTTAAAATCGCGGGGAACTTTTTGTCCGTCCGTAATAAAAGCAACAGCCTTGTTATGTTCATTCAAAACGCTTAAAACATTTCCGTAAGTTGTTGTTTCATCGCATTTTGTAATAATTACTGAATTAATGTTAAACATTGCAAAATTTTCAATTATCTTTGTTAAATCCCTTGCCTTTGTTGAAGCTGCCACAACAAGATATGTTTCCATGGAAACTCCGGCAACATTCAGTATCTTCCTCATTTTTGCAATATTGTCATAATCTTTCTGACTGAATCCAGCCGTATCAATAAAAATATAATCTGTACTTTCCCTGCAATCCTGAATGATTTGCGATAAATCATCGGAATTTTCTGCCTTATCAACACGAACATTCATCATTTCGCCGAATTTTCTAAGCTGAACTTCTGCACCGACGCGGGTATAGTCAATCGTAATAAGGCGAACTACAGGACACGGGCTTCCGTTCTTTTTTGCATCAAGGATCGTTTTTGCTGCCATTTTACTGATAGTAGTTGTTTTTCCTAATCCTGTTGGTCCAACAAGAACTATAACCTGCGGGCTTTTTCTGTAAATTACAGGAGCAATTTTTATTGATTGCCCTATCCAGTCTACGACGGTCATTTGAACAAGGTCAAAATCATCGAGATCTTTTAAAGGAAATTCATCAACAAGCCTTGATGTAATTGAATCTATAAAAGAGCCTGAAAATTCATTCTGTTCCAGAAGTTTTTCTATTTTTGCAATTGAAGGATGTCTCTGCCCGGAAGATGAATTCTTTAATTCTTCAATCTGAGTATTCATCTTGGAGAGCATGTCCGTTAATTCAGAATATTGTTTTGAAGCCACCTTGGAATAATCAACTCCTGCACTTTTTAAAATATTTTCGCGTGCCTGAGCAAGGCTTTCGCTGGCTTCTTTTTGTCTGTCTTTTACAATGTACCAGACCTTTACGATATTCTTCTGAAAAAGACCTAAAAATCCTCCCTGAAGAATCGTCTTTGTATCCATTATTTTGTAATTGCTTCCGTATTCATTCCAAAGCTGCTGTTTTATTTCTTCAATTGATTTGCCGGTAATCGTAAAAGTCGTCGGCACGAATTCGCTACTATTCACTTATTTCTCCCAATATTTCAAGATTAATTGAATTTCCTGCTGCGACAACTTCATTCAACGAAAGTACGACAGTACCAGGCATTTCTCTTTCTATTGCGCTATGAAGCAGCTGCCTTACCTCTGGAGTCGGACACAAAATAACCGGCAGAATATTTCTGTCTCTGAGTGCAGCAATGCTTGAACTGACAGCATTCCTGAAATTTCTTGAATCCACCGGATCAAAAGCAAGCAAAGGCGCAGAACCGTCATTTTGTGTAACCGTATGTTCAATAATTTTCTGAGCCCAGCCCTGACTCAACTGAATTACACTCAATTTTCTGTTTTCGTCATTTGGATCAACATACTGCAGACAGATCTGCAGGCCAAGAGCTTCGCGTACTTTTTCAATCAGGATAAACGGCGTATGCGGCATATTTCCATAATTTGCAAGAGTTTCGAGTATAACGACAATATTTCTGATGGAAACCTGTTCGCGCAAAAGTCCCTGAAGGATTTTTTCAATTTCACCGTAAGTATATTTGTAAGTATTCATAACTTCATCAACAACAACAGGATTTGTTTCCTTTATCTTATTGATGATTGCACTAACTTCCTGGCGGCTCAAAATTTCTGCAGCATGAGAGCGGATAATTTCCGTCATGTGAGTTGCAATAATCGTCGGAGGATCAATTACAGAATAACCGTTCTTTTCTGCTTCCATGCGCTTGTCTTCACTTACCCAGATTGCAGGCACTCCAAATGCAGGATCTCTTGTCGGTTCGCCCGGCATTTCTTCTATAACGCTTCCTGTATTCAAGCACATATAATAGCCGATTTTAAGCTTAGAACGGCCGGCTTCAATTCCACGGATTTTAAAACTGTATTCCTGAGGGTCAATCTGAAGATTATCAATAATTCTGATTCTAGGAACAACAAGTCCTAAATCAATTGCTGCTTCACGGCGGATTCTTGTAATGCGTTCAAGAAGTTCAGCACCTTTTTCTTTATTTACAAGATCAAGAAGGGCAACTCCAAGTTCAAGACAAAGAGGATCAAGAGGAACGACTGGGCTTGTTTCTTCTGCATTTTGAGAAGACTGGGCTTTTGACTTTGATGCAGCTTCTTCTTCCAGCTTTTTAGCAAAAGACTGTTTTTCTTTTTTGGTCATGCGCACTCCGCAATAAAAAAGCGCACCACCGATTCCCAAAAGAGCAAGGACAAGGAAAAACGACGTATGAAACAAAACTGCCATTCCAGCCAGGATCAAGCCGGAAAAAATATAAACATAGCCGCTTACATTAAACTGTTTTTTGATTTCTTCCCCAAGAACTTCATCTGAATTACTTCCTGTAACAAGAATACCGGTTGCAACAGACAAAAGGAGAGAAGGAACCTGGCTTAAAAGACCGTCACCAATTGTAAGCTGCGGGAATGTGTTTATTGCCAGACTCCAGCTCATTCCCTTTCCAATCATTGCGTAAAGAATTCCACCGACAAGGTTGATTGCCGTAATAACAATTCCTGCCTTAACGTTTCCACTTACAAATTTAGAAGAACCGTCCATTGCTGAATAAAAGTCACTTTCCCTCTGGATATCAGCTTTTTTTATCCGCGCCTGCTCATCTGTAATTGAACCGGAATTCAATTCTGAATCAACAGCGAACATTTTTGAGTTCATTGAATCCAGAGCAAAACGTGCAGCAACTTCAGAAACGCGTCCGGCACCTTTTGTAATTACTGTAACCTGAATAATAATTATGATTATAAAAATTATAAAACCAATTACAGGCTGTCCTTTTGCAACAACGTTCGCGAAAGATTTAATCATTGCACCTTCAAAACGGTCAAATCCGACATAGCCGTTTGTAAGGATAAATCTCGTAGAACAGACATTTAAAGCAAGCCCGAAAATAGTAGCAAAAAGAATTACGCGTGGAAAAGAGGAAAGTCTGGAAGCTTTTGGCGTATATAAAACAACAAGGAAAATAACGAGGGCAATAGCAACGTTTGCAATCATCAGAAAGTCGAGGATTGCACCAGGAACAGGCACAAGAAGCATCAGTACCACAAGAACGCCGGCCAATGCAATAAAATGATTTGAAATTTTCAGAGTCGATAACGACCTGGCAAAACGGTTAGCCACCCCCACCCCCTGGTTGACTCACTACTTTTTTCTGTTGAGATAATCTATTTGTGCATAAACGATAGAAATCGCCCGAATATATTCGTCTGGTATTGTATCACCAACTTCAACATTTGAATAGAGAGCACGCGTAAGCGGAACGTTTTCAACGCGAGGAATTCCGTATTCGTCAGCAAGATCACGGATTCTTTTTGCCATTAAATCTGCTCCCTTCGCATTTACAACAGGACGGTCAGCCGTGTTTGCATCATACTTTAAGGCAACTGAATAATGCGTAGGGTTTGTAACAACTACATCACTTTCAGAAACTGCTTTTGGAAGATTCTGGCTTAAAAGGTCCCGCTGAGCCTGCTGCAGTTTTCCCTTTACTTCAGGATCTCCTTCCTGCTCTTTAAATTCAGTCTTAACTTCCTGCTTTGTCATTTTCATGCTTTCCATAAACTGTCTTCTTTGAACAAAATAGTCAGCAATTGAAATTGCAAGAAAAAGGACTGCACATATTATTAAAATCCGGGTTGCACAGTTACCAACAAATCCGGCAGCACTGCGCACGGAACCAGTATTCAGCAAAAAAAGGAGTTTTTGAATATTTGACCTTATGACAATAAAAGCAATAAAAACAACGGCAGCAACTTTTAAAAGAGATTTTATAACGTTGAATCCGCCTTCAAAAGAAAAAATCGTCTTTTTAAGGTACTGACCGATTTTTGGAACAATGTTTGAAAATTTAAATTCAATCGGTTTGGTTGAAAAAATAAATCCGCGGTTTTGAATAATGTTTCCTGCAATTCCCGCGACAATTCCTCCTCCAGCCAATGGAAGAACCATTTTTGCAAGGTTAGTAAGAAAAAATACAAAAAACTGCCACGAATAAATTTCTGCCTGTGCACATTTTGTAAAAAAATAAACAAGAATCTGCTCGCACCATCTTAAATAATACGGAGAAGCAATAACGAGTATTAAAACGCAGACAAGCATTACAAGGGAACTGTTTAATTCCTGGCTCTTTGCAACCCTTCCTTCTTCGCGGGCTTTGCGGAGTTTTAATTCTGAAGGCTCTTCTGTCCGCCCTTCATCTTCTGCGGCAAACCACTGAAGGTCAATCTGCTCAAAATCCATTTTTTACGCTCCTCCAGTCCTGAAATAAATAAAAAGCTGCTGCAGGCGCAAAAATCCCTGATAAAACGAATTTATAAAATAATCGCAGAGATTCCCCATAAGAGCCCAGATTATAAAAAAAGAAAGCAGAATCATAACAGGGAATCCTTCCGACAAAAGATTCATCTGAGGGGCTGCCTTTCCAAGAATTCCCGTAGTAATCGAAACCAAAAGAAGTGTTGACATTATCGGAAGCGCGATTATAAAGGCATCTGCAAAAAGTTTAGTTAAAGACGCTATCAAAAAATTTACAATTTCGTTACGACCGGCTGCCATTACAAGACTAAAGGAATTTAACGTTTCAAAACTGGAAACCAGGGCACCGCCAAAAACTTTCTGTCCCCAGTGGCTCTGCAGAAAAATCAGCATTGCAATTAAATTAAAGAACTGTCCCATTAAAGGATTTTCAACCTGGCTTAAGGCATCGTAGACTTCAGAAGCAGAAAAGCCCATCTGAAACGCAAAAAACTGTCCGGCTGTACTAAAGGCATTAAAAATAATGCTTACAAAAAAGCCCATAATAACGCCAATCATAGCTTCGCCGGCTAAAATCAAAATATATTCAAGTGAAAAAGAACCGTCCGGCAAAATATACGGAAGATACATTTCCTGGTTTACATGAGGAAAAATCAGGTATGCCATATAACCGGTCAACGCAACTTTTGCAATACGGGAAATCGTCCGCATCGAAAAAAGAGGCATTGTCATTATTAAAGCAAAGCACCGTGCACAGACAAGCAGATAAAACGGGGCCTGCAGGACAATTCTTTCAAGCATTCACTGTTTCCTATTTTGCAAGAGAAGGAATCATGCTAAAAAGATTTATCGTATATCCCCTGAGGCTTGCAAACATCCACCCTCCAAGCAGGGCAAGGACAGCCAGAATAACCAGCATCTTAGGAAGAAAAGTAAGCGTCTGTTCCTGGATCGAAGTTGTCGCCTGAAAGATCGCAACAATTAAACCAATAATCAAGGCAGCACCAAGAACTGGAGCTGCCATTAAAAATACCTGCCAGACAGCACCGCGGACAAGAGTAACCAGATAACCAATAGACATTCATCTCCTCCTAAAGTTTAGTGCTGCAAAACAGAAATAAACAGCTGCTGCGTCAAAAGCCCCCAGCCGTCAACCAGAACAAAGAGCATCAATTTAAAAGGCATGGAAATCTGAACCGGCGGCAGCATCATCATACCCATACTCATAAGAATGCTTGCAACAACCATATCAATTACAATAAACGGAATGTAAAGTATTATTCCGATTTTAAAAGCAACCGTAAGCTCATGCAGAATATACGACGGAATCATTACATACATCGGAACATCGTCAAGCGTACGCAGGTTTTCAATTTTTGCCATTTTCGAAAAAGTCTGAATATAACCCGGATCCCTGTACATCTGCGAATACATAAAAGTTTTCAGCGGTTTTTCAGCCTGTTCATAAGCCTGCTCAATCGTAAGCTGACCGTCACTCAAAGGCTTAAAGGAAGAAGAATAAATCTGCTGAAAAGTCGGCCACATTACAAAAATCGTCATAAACAAAGCAATTCCATTTAAAACAGAAGTCGGCGGAACCTGCTGCAGAGAAAGAGCCCGTTTTATAAAATCAAGGACAATCGAAAACCTCAAAAAACAGGTCATCAAAATCAAAATACTTGGAGCAAGCGAAAGAATTGTCAGCAGTAGAAGAAGCTGCAGACTAAAAGCCATCTGTGTTCCCGTTCTCGGCTGTGTAATATTTATGTCAATATTCGGAATCGTAAGGTTACGCACTGAAGAACTCATTTGCGTCGTTCCCTGGGTTGAGCCGTTCGGAAAATTCTGATTCTGGGAACTCTGCGAAGAAACAGGAAAAACAGTTGCACAAAAAATAACAGAACAAACAAAAAGTTTTACAAGCCATTTTTTCTTAAAATAAAGCATCGTATTTTTTATTTTTTCTTTCATTGCAAAAGTTCTCCATCTTTATACGGGGCCATTTTTGCCTTAAAAAAGGCAAAAACCGGGTGTTCCAGGGTTCCGCGTCTTACGCGCTGCAATGCTTCGCATCGCCTTACGGCGCCCTTCCACCCCCTTGTCCGGTTTTATCACTTTAAAAAATTAAATTTTTCTCTCTGTTTTTTTATTTTCTCAGCAGAATTTTCTATGTTTTCTTCAAAAAGGTTTTCTTCCCCCTCTTTACTTGAACCAGGCATAAAAATATCAAGTATTTCCCTGAATGAACGAGGCTTAGAAACATTATCATTTTTGTCTGCATAAAGATTCATTGCATTAACAAGTTCCTTGTCATCAACTTTTCCAAGCAGACTGATATTTTCATCACTTACGCCAATTAAAAAGGCACTGTCCTGCAGCGTTATAACCTGAACTGATTTTCCGGGACTTAAAGTAAGCTGGCTGACTCTGCGTAAAAAAGGATCACTGTCATTGCCTGTTTTCATGGTTCTTTTAAGCAGATAAAAAATCAGCCAGGCAATTCCAACAACAACTGCAAGAGCAAAAATCATCTTTATAAAAAGCCAGATCGCAGACGGCTCTTTTGCATTATTTCCCGAGATTTCTGTCTGCTGTGCATTGAGCATAATCTGAGAAGGATCCGTGTTTACATTAAAAGATTGTGTCTGGACAGAAGAAACATTTTCCGTTTCGGAAGAATTATTCTGGTCTGCAAAACAAAAAGTTCCAGAAATTAAAAGACAGATTGCAGCAAAAAGAGCCTTAAAATTGATTTTATTCATTTTCCCACCCGTTTTTATCTGTATTAAATTTAATCCCCATATTCAATACAAATAAAATAAAGCGCTGACAACAAATCAGCGCCTCATTTTTTTAGTGAAGTTCGGAAACCCTTTCCATCGGAGAAAGAATTTCTGTAACGCGTACACCAAAGTTTTCATCGATTACAACAACTTCGCCCTTTGCAATCGGTTTATGATTTACAAGAATGTCAACAGGTTCACCGGCAAGCTTATCAAGCTCAATGATTGTACCTTCGCCCATTCCAAGAATTTCTTTAATCTGTTTTTTTGTGCGTCCAAGTTCTACGGTCATTTCCATGAAAACGTCCATGATAAGACCGATATTTCCCTGTTCTGCAGAATTATTTCCGCCCATCAAATTAGGGAACTGTATTGACTGCACGTTCGGAGGGTTCATTCCCATAACAGGACTGCCCATTGCAGGCTGCTGCATCTGCATTCCCATTCCAGCCATTCCGCCCATCATCGGCTGCTGCATCTGAGCACCCATATTCGGCATTCCGCCCATCACAGGCTGCTGCATCTGAGCTCCCATATTCGGCATTGCTCCTGCATTCATCTGTGGCTGAGCTCCGCCCATAAGGCTGCTGAGATCACTTGAACTTAAGGCAGAATCCTGAGAAGAAGAGCCGCCACCAAGAGCGTTAACCATTCCCTTTGCAACATCGCCGGAAACAGCTTCAAACATCTGATAATTCTGGCCATCAAGAGAATAATTGTATGTAAAAAGACAGAATTTTCCCTGCGGAATACGAACCATTGCCTTAGGAACATTTACTGCCTCAGGAGGATTTGTAGCAAGCCCCGGGAGTTTTCCGCCACTGCTCAAATCTGTAATTTCTGTTCCTGAATGATTAGAAACAACTTCAGAAATAACAGACAAAGCCATATCATCAAGTTCAGCCTGTTCTTCCTTATTGATTAAACCTGTTAATTTCTGGGCAAATTCTGTTGAAAGAATAAAAAGATGATCTCCTTTTAATCCTGTAGAAAAATCTGCCATAACAGCAACAACCATTTCCGGAAGTTTTGCAAGAAGCTGATCCCGTTCCAGTGTTTCAACAACAGGAGAAGCTAAAGTAAACTGAGAGCCTGTCATTGAATTGATTTTTGAAACAAGTTCGTCTTTTATGCTGTCAGCAAATCTTTCAAGAACGGAAGTATCAACGCTCAAAGAAGATGAAGAAACTCCACCTGTAAGCCCTCCCATGTCAACGCCAGACAACAATGCGTCAATTTCGTCCTGAGAAATAGCACCATCACTCATAAGTTTCGTCTCCTTCTACGGATAATTCTTCAAAATCTTCTGTATTGCTGTCTTCAATCTTGCCGATTACCTGAACAGCCATTTTTTTACCGACAACCCCCGGCTGGCAGTAAAATTTTTTCTTATTGCCGACACTCAGCGAAAGCGGATCTCCTACCCTTACAGTAGAAAGTCTGACGACATCCCCAACCTTTAAAGCCAGAACATCGCGTATCGGCATATTTATTGTTCCAATTTCTGCAACAACATCCATATCAACATCAGAAAGCTTTTCTTTTAATGTTCCAAGATACTGTGTTGTTGAACTTCGTCTTACAGAACTAAACCAGAACTGTGAAGACAGTTTTGAAATAATCGGTTCAATTGTAAGGTAAGGAATACAAAAATTCATCATACCTTCTTCTTCACCGACCTTTGTTTCGAGCGTTACAAGAACAACCATTTCTGAAGGCGGTACAATCTGTGCAAACTGAGGATTTGTTTCAATCTGTCCTAAACGAGGACGCAAATCAATTACCTGGGTCCAGGCTTCCCTCATATTTGCAAGAATACGTACAATAATTCCTTCCATAACGGACTGTTCAATATCCGTTAAATCACGGCTTACCTTTGCCCCCTGGCCTGTTCCACCAAAAAGGCGGTCAATCATGCTGAAAGTAATTGCAGGATCAATTTCAAGAACTGCGTTACCCTTTAACGGATCCATATTGATTACGGCAAGCGTCGTCGGAGTTGGAATAGAACGGATGAATTCCTCATAAGTCAGCTGATCAACGGAAGCAACATGAACATGAACAAGAGAACGCAGCTGTGCAGACAACGAAGTTGTTGTAAGACGAGCAAAGGTTTCGTGCATAATGGAAACAGTACGAATCTGTTCCTTGGAAAACTTATCAGGTCGTTTAAAATCGTAAATCTTGATTTTGCGGGTATCATTTACCGGTTTAAAATCTGTATCTTCAGTATCGCCGGAGCTGATAGCCTGCAAAAGCTGGTCAATTTCTTCCTGTGACAGAACCTCGTTCATGCCTAATCCACCTTAATCAAAAATCGTTTTTCTATTGCTGAATAACATCCAGGGTCAAAAAACGAACGTCTTTTATCTTGGAACTGCTCAAAATTGAATCATTTATCGCATTACGAATTTCAATTCTAAGGGCTTCTTCATTCTGCGGCTTTAATTCTTCTGCAGACTTTTGAGTAAAATATCTTCTTAAAAAATCTTTTAATTCAACAGTGCGCTGAGTAATTTCCGTAGAAGTAGCCTTATCTTCTTTTTTGTATCCAAGAACTACATCGACAATTACAGACGAAGGGTTTACGTCACTTGTTTTCGTACGAATCTGCCCGAGAGAATTGTACCAGTCCAGGATTTCCTTTGTAGCAGTATATTCTTCAGTTCCGATAGAAACATTGGCCGCAGTCTGATTTCCACCAGCAACTTTCATTGTAATTATAACAACCGTTACAACAAGAATAAGTGCGACAAGACCAATGGCAATCCACTTTAAAAGCATCGGCAAAAATCCACCAAGGCCCTTTTTCTTTGAGGAACCTCCTAAATCATCAACGCTACCGCCTGTATCATCATTTAAATCTAAATCATTATCATCAGCCATACTTTTCTCCCATAAAAAGTCAATTTTGAATAAAAACTTTGACGCTCTTTTTCAGGCAAAGTTTTTATTACATCTCCAAAGCCCCCAAAAGGGCTTTTACAAAAGGACTGTCTAATATAAATATCGGAACAACAAAAACATTACTTAAAAAATAATACTAAAAATGTCCGTCGTCCAAAATTATAATATCAACACGCCGGTTATAGGCCTGTCCTTCCTTCGTATCATTCGAAAAAACAGGACGGGTATCGGCATAACCTGCAATAGAAAACTTTTTTTCATCAACCCCAAAATCAGCAAGAAAATGCAGTGTATTAAGGGCACGGGCTGCTGAAAGTTCCCAATTTGAAGGATACAGGTCATTTGAAACAGGAGTGCTGTCCGTATGCCCTTCTATTCTGAATCGTCTGTTTTTTAACTGAGGTTCCTGAAAAAACTTCGAAAGCTTCATTACAACTTCGCGGGTTTCGTCGATATTCAGTTCAGCACTTCCTTCTTCAAAAAAAGCATCTGAAGCAAGTGTAATTACAAGCCCGCGTTCATCAGAAGAAATCGTAATCTTTGCAGAATGAATTTCAGGAGCAAAAAGAGATATCGCCTTTTTCTTGGCAAGCCCTAAAGATTTACCCTTTTCCACAGAAGGAAGACTGTTTATTGTATTTCCAAGATCAGCAAGACGCCCGGCCGACAGCGACATTCCACCTGTCGTAGTCGGATTTTCCATGGATTCTTCCTGAATTGCAATCGATGCCTGAAGCTGGGAAAGAGTTGTAGTATCAACTTCCGAAGGATCATAAAGCATAACGAAGAAGCAGAGCATCAGCGTAATCATGTCGCCATAAGTGCCCTGCCATGCGGTTGACGGTTTTTGTGGTTCTTTTTTTTCCTTTGCCATTCTTTAAACCTAATCCTTCAGAACATCAGCCTCAATAATTTTTCGAGTTTTCGGATCCAGATAAGTAAGAAGCTTCATTGCAAGAATACGAGGGTTATCTCCGGCCTGGATTGAAAGAATTCCTTCAATTACCATTTCGCGACTTGTCATTTCTGCACTGTTCTGGGCAATAAGTTTCTGGGCCATAGGTCCAAAAAGCCAGTTGGCAAGCATGGAACCATACAATGTTGTTACAAGGGCAACGGCCATGTTAGGACCGAGGGAAGATTTATCTTCAAGGTTATTCAACATACCAATAAGACCAATTACAGTTCCCAGCATACCAAAACCAGGACCAAATCCGGCCCATTGTGTAATAAGGTTAATTCCAACCATATGACGGCTTTCCATCTGACTCATTTCGTTTTCGAGGATCGAACGGATTACATTGCCATCAGTGCCGTCAACAACAAGACGAAGACCAGACTTTAAAAAAGCATCGTCAAGGTCATCAAGTCCTTCTTCCAGTGCAAGAATACCTTCACGGCGGGCTTTTTCAGAAAGGGCAACCATATTTTGAATCAGATTTTTTTCACCGTAGTCATAGACCTTAAAACAACGGCCCATAACCTTAAAAATTCCAAGAACGTTTTTCAAGGAATCACAAAAGAACAGGGAGAAAAAAGAACCGCCTACTGTTACGAGTACAGACGGAATATCGATAATACCACCGATCGAACCACCGGAAGTAAGAACTCCTAAAAAAACTACACCTAAACCGCCAGCAAGAGCAATCAGCGACGCAATATCCATAAAAAGCTTCCTCCTAAATTCCCACCCAGCTTTTTAGTAATTATATTTCCTGGTTAAAAATTTCAAGTTTACGGCGATAGTCAACTATCCGCCCAATCAATTCTTCCGGAGAATCCCTTACGACAACTTTTTTACCGGAAAGAAACGTAATTGTAAGATCTGGAGTTTTTTCCATACTTTCAATCATATGAGGATTTATCCAGTATGTTTTTCCGTCCAATCTTGTAACTGAAATCATTCTAATATTTTTACTTCTAAATCGTTTATCGTCAAGTGGAAAGCAAATTTTGACAGCAATACCCGTCCATTTTATAACAAAACTTAAAAGTTTTTCAAAAAATTTAACGTATTGTTATAAAAAACCTTGTTTTTTTTTTACTTTGTGATAATTTATAACAAGACGTAATTAAAGGAATACAAAAAATGAACTCAAAAATTCTTGTTGTTGAAGATGTTCCTGAAATGGCACAGCTTGCTGCCATGTACCTTACAAAATCAGGAATGATGGTAGAAGCCGTCGGCTCTGCAGAAGAAGCTTTAGAACACGTTGCTAAAGAATTACCAGACCTTATCATTCTCGACCTTAACCTGCCGGGAATGAGCGGTTTTGACTTTTTAAAGAAATTCCGGGATGAATACAGTGCTTCACTCCCTGTAATAATAGTTTCTGCCCGCGATGCAGATGAAGACATTATAAACGGACTTGGAAACGGTGCGGACGAATTTGTTACAAAGCCTTATTCTCCAAAAGTTCTCGTTGCCCGCGTAGAAGCAATAATCCGCCGCCAGGCAAAGGTTACTGCAGCAGCAGAAGCATCTTACGAATTTGGTCCATACACAGTTCTTTTGAACAGCTGCGTATTAAAAAAAGGACCGGAAAAAATCCCGCTTTCAACAAAAGAATATGAAGTGCTGGAATTTTTAATTTCACACGAAAACGAAACCTTAGGACCTGAAAGAATCTACAAAGAAGTATGGAAGGCTCAATACGGCGACATTACAGCTGTTGCTGTTTATGTCCAGAGATTAAGAAAAAAGATTGAAGCCGATCCTTCTGCCCCACAGTTCATAAAAACTGTATTTGGAATGGGCTACAGATTCGAAAAAGGAAACTAGGAAAAATGAAAATAAAAAGGCAGCTTCACATATTCATCATCTTCGTTGTACTGATTCCGTTGATTGCCTTTACTACAGTTCCTGTCAACAAGCAGTTTTCCGGCACAAATACAGATTCTGAAAAACTTATAGTTATTTCAATGCTGATTGCCGCCCTGCTTGAACTTATCTGCATTATTTTTGTGCTTCACCTTTCTAATGCAATTTCAAAATCAATTGCATTTTTACAGAGAGCTGCAAAAAGAATTGCAGACGGAGAAATTTCAAAACCGCTCGAACGCAGAAAAAACCGCCGCGGCGAAAATGAAATTACAGACTTAATTTTCAATCTTGATAAAATGCGCATCGACCTTCTGGAAAACGAAGAAAGAAGGACGCGCTTTATAATGGGAATGAGTCATGACCTTCGAACCCCGGTGGCCGTTATAAAAGGATATCTGGAAGCCATTGATGACGGCATTGTAAGCGGTCCTGAAGAAATAAAAAAATCAGTTGGAATAATTCTTACAAAAACAAATCAGCTTGAAGCGATGCTCAATTCACTGATAAATTTTGTAAAACTTGAAACAAAAGAACAGAAAAACAATCTTACGCTCCAGCCGCTTCTTCCCGTTCTTGAAGAATTTTCAGAATCCTGCCTTAACAGCGGAGCAATATTCAACAGAAATGTAAAAACAGAAATAAAAGTTTCTCCAGATACAAAAATCATGATGAATAAAGAACTTGTTTTAAGGGCTCTCGACAATCTTTATTCAAATGCACAGCGCTACACAAAAGAAAACGGTTTAATCACGATAAAAGCAAGCGAAACGGCCGAAAAAATTGAAATTCACGTAGAAGACACGGGAATTGGAATAAGCGACAAAGACATTCAGTTTATTTTTGACATTTTCTACAGAGCTTCCAACAGCAGAACAGAAGCCGGCTACGGAATCGGGCTTTCTGTCGTAAAAAACATAATTGATTCGCACGGCTGGCAGATTGGCGTAAAATCACAGGTTGGTGCCGGGACCAACTTTACAGTAACGATTCCAAAAACTGATTTAAAAGCATAATTCCTCGTTTAGTAAGTGAATAATAAGTTTTTTCATTTTTAACAGACGTTTTAGCAAGTTTACGTTTTTTCCAGTCAGCAAAAACTCCATTCTTTGTGCCGATCCGCTCTTCAAGCTCTAAGTTAAAGCGCTTTTTAAAATCTTCTTCACACACGCCATCCACTAACCTGAAGCCCATCATAAGCCATTCAAAAATTTCTGTTTCTCTGGAAATAAGTTCAACATTTTGAATTTCTGACAATTTCTGAATATTTTCTGCTTTAAAATTCAACCAGAAGTCTTCATATTTTTTTATTGAAACAGTATTTGTCCAGCGGCGAGTTTTCTTTTCATAAACAGAACTGCAGGCTCCTGCACCACAGCCAAGATAGGAATCAAGATGCCAGTAAGTTTGATTATGAAGGCTTTTAAATCCTGGTTTGGAAAAATTACTTATTTCATACTGGTAAAAACCGTTTTTTTCTAAAAGATTCCGCCCGATAATCCACATTTTATCAGCTTTTTCCGGATTCCACTTTATTTTTCCGGATTCAATTTTTTTATAAAGCGGAGTGTTTTCTTCAACAGTAAGAGTATAAAGCGAAATATGATCGATTTTTTTGTATTTAAAAATCTGCTGAAACTGATTTTTAAAAGAATCGTAAGTCTGACAGGGAAGTCCTGCAATAAAATCAACTGAAAGCTTTTTTTTCCAGAATTTTTCAACAAGTTCAAGGGCAGAATAAACCTTACTTACAGAACAATGCCTGTTTATCGCCCCTAAAGCTTTATCGTCAAGAGCCTGGATTCCCATGGAAATTCTGTCAATTCCGCAATGCTGTGCAGCCTCCAACAGTTCAAAAGTTATGTCTTCCGGATTCATTTCTACTGTAAATTCATCGATTTTTTTTTCTTTTACAGCCTTTTTTATTCCTTCAACAAGCAGGCAAAGAAGTTCACTTCCAAGCTGACTTGGAGTTCCGCCACCAATATAAACGGTTTTCCACCTTGTAACTGAATATTTTTGAACTAAAAAACTGCATTCAGCAAGAACTGCGTCAACATAATTTTTATCCGGCAACAAACAGCTTTTAGCAGAAGGAACGCTAAAAAAATCACAGTAATCACATTTCTGACGGCAAAAAGGAATATGAACGTAAAGAGAAAAATCCATTTTACTAGAAAATTTTTATATTTGAAAAAGGAAAGTAAATCAGCAGGGCTTTTCCGGCAAAGGATTCAGCTTTTACAGGTCCGCACAATCTTGAGTCAAAACCTTCAAATCTGTTATCTGCAAGAACAAAATATTCATCATTGCCCAAAGTAATGCTTTCCATGTTTCCGATTGCACCGATTTTACTGTCAGTTCCTGCTGAATTTTCTGGCATTGTAAGAGTATATTTTATTTTTGTAAGTTCAAATTCCGTAAGGAATTGAGTTTTTCCAGCAGGTTTTATGTAAACAAGATAATTTGAAATATAAATCGTATCCCCGGGTAAACCAACGACACGCCGGAATAAAGGCCTTATTTCTTTTCCGTTAAAAAGAGAATACTGCTGGGCAGAAACAAAACGACAGAAAAAATCAAAAGTTTTTTCAACAAATGAATGATTTTCTTTTTCCAAAGGATTAACCAGCATAACCTGCCCACGTTCAGCATTTTTCAGTAAAGGAGCAACAAGAACAACGCTGTTAGAAGAAATTGCAGGAGACATTGAATCAGTTTTTGACAAAACAGGATAAAAAAGAAGCGCACGGACAAGATTTATCAATAAAACACAAAGAAAAACTGACAGAATGGCAGTGGAAATACGTCTGTAAAGCTGACGTCTCATCTTG
>CAVEBK010000042.1:0-20429 GCA_963613915.1 uncultured Collinsella sp. | reverse complement strand
AAAGTTTTTGCGATAAAGAAAATGACAGGAAGGCATTTTCTTTATCAAGGTTCTCGACGAGAGGATATTTGAATTTTTTCTATAAAATAGAAATTTGATGTATCAGGCACAGTCTATTTATAAAATTTACTGTTTTGTTTATTATTTACTGAGTGCGTTAAAAATAAGCCTACGCCGGATGCGCAGGGCGGTAAGTTGGTGGCCTGCCACCAATGAGCGCTTAGCGAACCCGTAGCAGCCGGAAAGTGTTTTTAGAATTTACGCACTATAAAAACTGCTGATTTGTTCGGACTATGCCGTCCGGAAACAAAATCAAAAACGGAACTGACTATGCTTAAAATTCTGCTGATTGTTTTTTTTATTTCGATGGTGCCTCTTGTTGAACTTCGTGGTGCGATTCCTGTCGGGGTTGCGCTTTTTTCCAGGGCTTTTTTAGAGGCTGGTCAGGCTGTTCCTGCAAAGTACATTATTTTAATAAATCTTGCTGCAATGCTTGGAAATATGGTGCCTGTTCCATTTATCTACCTTTTTGCGCGCAAATTTCTTGAATGGGGCAGAGATAAAAAGTTTATTGGCCGTGTGTGCGAGTTTTTTTTAGTAAAAGGTAAGCGTGGTGGAGAAAAATTAGAACAGAAGGCTGGACGCGGGCTTTTTGTGGCTCTCCTGCTTTTTATTGGAATTCCGCTGCCGGGAACCGGGGCCTGGACTGGAACTTTAGCTGCAAGTCTTCTGGATATGAATTTTAAAAAGACTGTTGCTGCTGTTATTGGCGGTGTGTTTGTTGCTGCCGTTATTATGACGCTTGCTTCGTGCGGGGTGCTTGGAGCTGTCGGAGCTCTGTTTTGCAAATAAAAATAGTTAGAAAAAAGATTCGTTCGATAAGATTGAGCGTAAAGGCGGACGGGCAGATTGTCTGTTCTGCTCCAGTGTTCGAAAGCGAAGAAAAAATCCGCTCTTTTATTGAATCAAAAAAACAATGGCTCGAAAAAACTGTCGTAAAGGTCAGCGAGGCAAGACAGAATTCACTTTTTATTAAGGAAGACAGTCTTGCTTTTGCGGCTGGTTTTACAGTTGCTGACAGGCAGAAAAACGGACGGAACTTTGTTTATTCTGCGCGATGGAAAAGATACGCTTTTAATGTTTTTGAACACACTGCAGGTAAGATGCTTGCCAATTTTAAAGTTGGAATGCTTCCTCCGTTTGAATTAAAAGGAAGGTCGATGCATTCAATGTGGGGCAACTGCAATACAAAAACAAATGTAATTACGCTTAACTGGGAACTTTTGAATTTTCCGCAAAGCTGTGTTGATTACGTTGTGTTCCATGAAATGACGCATTTTCTGTACATTTACCACGACAGGAATTTTTACGCCTACATTAACCGTTACATGCCGGATTACAAAGAAGCTGTAAAAAAGATGAAGTAAAAGAATGAAGCTACCGAAGGTGCGCAGGTCTTACATTGCCGGTAGTTTTGACAGGCTCAACCACCAGCAAGAGTGCATCTGCTTATTCCGGCAATTTGCAGACATCGATCCAGCCTGAACTTAACGAATATTTTTCCAATTCCGGGATTGTCAGTTCTATTGCGCTGTTTGAACTTCCGCAGGCTGGAAAAACTGTTTCAAAACGTTTGAGCGAAACGTCAAGAAAGGTCTGTACGCCTTCGTTTACTGCAAAGGGGCACACTCCGCCGACATTGTGTCCGATTAATGAGACGACCTGTTCTACCGTGAGCATTTTTGCCTTTGTCTTAAAAAAGTCGCGGTATTTTTTATTGTCGATTTTTGCATCTCCTGCCATAACAATTAAAACAGGTTTTTCTTCTACCAAAAAAGAAAGTGTTTTTGCAATTCTGCAGCCCTGGGTTTTTAGTGCAATGGCTGCAAGTTCAACTGTTGCGCTGGATTCGTCAAGTTCAAGTATGCGGGAATCCATTCCAGACTGAGCAAAATATTTTTTTACGTTTTCTAAAGACATTGTTCTACCTTCGGCTGCTTATTATAGCGAAATGCAAAAACTTCTGCATTTTACCTGTTTAATTTAGCGTTATTCAACTAATCAAAAATTTTTAACTGCCGAAAATATGAAGAATAGAAGAAGGAAAACTCTGAAAATTGCAATTTTTAGAGATGCCTGGAACTGTTTGAAAAACCTGCCACTAGAAAGCACATTTATGGGGGATAAAAATGGGATTTATGAATAATGCTTATACGGCGTACCAGAATACTGGAATAAAAACCGCAAGCCAGGGCAAACTCGTTGTCCTGCTTTACGAAGGAGCCGTAAAAAATCTTACGGCAGCGAGCGAGTGCTTTAATGCAGACAATAAAATAGAAGCAAAGAATATAGAAAAATTCGGCAATTACGTAATGAAAACCCAGGACATTATAAGCGAACTCCAGGCAAGCCTTAACATGCAGCAGGGCGGACAGATTGCAACAAATTTAATGTCACTTTACATATATTTTAATCAGGAACTGATGTCAGCAAACATCAGCAAGGACAAAAAAAAGCTTGATTTTGTACTCAACATGATGAAGCAGCTTTCTGAAGCCTGGAATCAGGCGGCAAACAGTCAGGCAAACGCCCCGGCAAACAATCACGTAGCCGGCGGACTGAACATTGAGGGGTAAACTATGCAGTTGACGCAGGAAGAAATTGCAGAAAGAGTTGCAATTTTAAAAAGATTCCGTACTCTTCTTGAACAGCAGAGAAACAAATTTCAGGAATATCTGCATGTGCTTGAATGTCAGCAGGGCAAAATTGAACTTGAAGACGGAGACGCACTTTTTGCTCATGCCGAACTTGAACAGCAGATTGTTGCAAATATTTCAAATCTGCAGAAAGTGATTGAACCGATGCAGTCAATGTACAATGCTGTTGCTTCTGGTCCTGAAGTTTCTCCAATGGACAAAAAAAGCGTTCAGAAAATGCAGAGTGAACTTTCTGAGCTGCAGAAAAAAGTTCTGGCACAGAATGCAAAAAATCAGGATCTTTTAAAAATTCATCTTGAACAGGTAAAACAGCAGCTTGCTTCAATCCGCAAGGCAAATCCTTATGTCGGAAAGCGTTCTGTTTATTCCAGGGAGTCTTCTGTAAAAAGCACGTTTGCAATTGAAGCGTAATTTGTTTGTAAAAGAGCGCAAATTTTATTATATTTATACCACAACAGAACCTATCGACAATTTTTTTGAGGAATAAATGAGCGAACTCCAGACAAACGAACAGAATAAAAAAGATTCTCTTGAGCCGGAAACACAGAATCAGGAAAATCAGAAAAAAGAAAATCCTGATAAATCTGACGAAAAAAAGAAGTCAAAAGAACAGAAAGATAAAAAAAAGCAGGAATTGCAGAATCAGCAGGATTTTGATCCTTACAGTTTTTTTAAGCTTTCTATTGATGAGCCTTCCGGCGACAACGGAAACAAAAATGGAAAAAAGCCTTCACGTTTTCCGTTCCTTACTGCCCTTACACTTACTCTTCTGGCACTTGGTTTTATAAATCTTTTTATGATGCCAAAGCCGGACAATACAATTCCTTTTTCGCAGTTTAGAAAACTTGTTGAAGACGGAGAAATTGTCCGTGTAGAAATGGGCGAAAGCACATTTACAGGTTACGGCCCTGAATTTTCAAAAGCAGATTCAACTGGCAGCCAGACTGCTGATTCTGAAAAAAATGAAAATACAATTCTGCAGAATATTCAGATTTTGCGTCAGCGTTCTCAAAAAGAAGTTACAAACAGAAATGTTTACAGAACGACCGGCGTTTTAATGCAGGATTTTATTTCGCTTTTAAATCAGAAAGGCGTTGAATATAAATTTGTTGTAAAACAGTCTAACTGGTTTATTCAGCTTCTGCTGAACCTTGCCTTCCCGATGGCAATTCTCCTTTTAATGTATTTCCTTATTTTCCGCAAAATGGGCGGTGGCGTCGGTGGAATGGGCTCTATTTTTGGAGTTGGCGGAAGCCGTGCAAAATCAGTTGAAGAAGGAAAAGTAAAAACACGGTTCGCAGATGTTGCCGGCGTTGACGAAGCAAAGGAAGAACTTGTTGAAGTTGTAGATTTCTTAAAGGAACCGAAAAAATATACGGATATTGGTGGAAAAATTCCAAAAGGAGTTCTCCTTGTAGGACCTCCGGGAACTGGTAAAACTCTTCTTGCACGCGCCGTTGCAGGCGAAGCCGGAGTTCCGTTCTTCAGTATTTCTGGTTCAGACTTTGTTGAAATGTTTGTCGGTGTTGGTGCAAGCCGTGTGCGCGATTTATTCCGTCAGGCACGCGAAAAAGCTCCATGCATTATTTTTATTGACGAAATCGATGCCCTCGGAAAAAGCCGCATGAACGGTTACGGCGGCGGTAACGACGAACGTGAACAGACGTTAAACCAGCTTCTTGTAGAAATGGACGGTTTTGACAACGAAAAGGGGCTTATCATTCTTGCAGCAACAAACCGCGCAGACATTCTTGACCCGGCACTTCTGCGTCCGGGCCGCTTTGACCGTCAGGTTCCTGTAGAAAAACCGGATGTAAAAGGCCGCGAAGCAATTTTAAGGATTCACGCTAAAAACGTAAAAATTGATAAAGATGTTGATTTTGTTTCTGTTGCCCATGGAACTGTAGGTTTTGCCGGTGCAGACCTTGCAAACGTCGTAAACGAAGCTGCCCTTATGGCAGTACGCAACGGCCGCAAAAAAGTTACGATGGAAGACTTTAACGAAGCAATCGACAAGGTAAGCATTGGTCTTAAAAAGAAGAGCCGGAAGGACAATAAAAAAGAAATGCGTCTTGTTTCTGTTCACGAAACCGGACACGCTCTTGTTGCAGCCTTTACTCCGGACTTTGCGCCTGTAAATAAGATTACTGTAGTTCCTCGCAGCCACGGTGTTGGTGGTTTTACTCAATACCGCGAAGAAGAAGAAAAGAATTTTATGACACGCAGGGACATTATAAACGAAGTTGACAGCTGTCTTGGTGGTCGTGCAGCAGAACAGATTGTTCTTGGAGACATTTCTACCGGCGCTTCGAACGATATTGCCCGCGCAACAGAACTTATTAAACGCATGATAACCGATTACGGTATGTCGGCTAAGTTTAAGAATATGACTCTCGGAAAAGGTGTTTTAGGACATCAGGGAGCAGACCCGAATATTTACCGTGAATTCTCCGAAGAAACCCAGCGTTATGTTGACGAAGAAATCGCAAGA
Organism: uncultured Collinsella sp.; assembly: GCA_963613915.1. GTDB lineage: Bacteria > Spirochaetota > Spirochaetia > Treponematales > Treponemataceae > Treponema_D. The sequence continues at coordinate 15,221 of CAVEBK010000042.1, read as the reverse complement.
ATCATGGAAGAACGCTATTCTTACGTTGTTGAACTTTTAAGCAAACATAAGGAACTTCTTGAATTTATTGCAAACCGTCTGCTTGAAATAGAAACAATGGAAGGAAGCGAATTCTACGAAATCGTAAAAGGCGAAGCTCATTGTCTTGAACTTGCCCAGAAAGCAAAGGGCGCTCAGACAGATGAACAGAGTTCAGCAGAAACTAAAGCAGATGCAGAAAATGTGCCGGATGCCAAAAGTGCTGACAACGACAAGAACGTTCAATAGTAGAATCTTTGGGATTTGCGGATTTTTACAAAAATTACGGATTGAATACGGATTATGAAAAAAATATTAATTTTAACGGGGCTTCTTTTAGCTGGAATTTCTGCTTTTTCGCAGGGAATTTTAACTGCAGCAGCGTTTTTTCAGACAGTTTCTGAAAATTATGGAAAAATTGAAGACTACGAAGCAGACATGGTAATTAAGGCTTCTAAAAACGTAATGGAAGGACATGTAAGCTTTAAGCGACCAAACCTTTTGCGCATTGATTTTTCAAAGCCGTCAGATCAGGTAATCTGTTTTAACGGCGACATGCTTACGATTTATCTTCCAGGTTCATCGGCAATCTTAAATCAAAGTGTTGAATCGAGCGGAACCGGCAGTGCAGCAAACCTTGCAACTCCTCAGGGACTTGCACTTATGAGCCGCTACTATTCAGTTGCTTACGAAAGCGGACAGGAACCTGTCGGCTTGGAAGACGGAAGCACGGAACTTGTCGTAAAACTTGTTTTGAGCCGCCGCAATACTTCGGAAGCATTCCGTTACATAAATGTAGCAATTCAGCCGGATACAAAATTGATCCGCAGAATTGAAGCTATTACACCGCAGAACGAAAAATTTCAGTTTGATTTTTCAAATTATTCAATCAATAAAGGAATTTCAGACCAGCGCTTTATCTACGATCCGCCGACTTCTGCAAATAACTACAACAACTTCCTGTTTACAGAACAATAATCATTTCGGAGAAGAACAATGGAAAGTTATGGCGAACTTTTAAAAAATAAACGCGAAGAAAAGAATCTGGATTTTGAAACAATTTCCAGAGAAACAACGATTACTACATATTATCTTAAAGCCCTCGAAGAAGAAGATTCAGCTGTTTTTCCGGGAGAACCTTATCTCGTCGGCTTTTTAAGGAATTATTCAGAATATTTAGGACTTGAGCCTGAGCGTCTGCTTCAGCTTTACAGGGCAAAGACCCTGCAGGAATCTCCTGTTCCAGACGGACTTATTGTTCGTGGCAGGCCAAAGTTTTTAATTCCCCTGATTGTGTTTGGCTGTGTGCTCGTGCTGGGCGCAGCAGTTTTTTTAACATTATTCTTTATGAAAAAGGCTGCAGAAAAAAGGGAAATGGCTCAGATTCTGGAAAAGACAGTTGTTTCTAAAACCTATGAATTAAACGAAAAACCTCTTTCTGCAAGACTTTACAAGGGCGACCAGCTTATTCTCGGAACAAAAACGGGCGACATCATTCTTACAGTTGCACAGACAGAAGGCACACTTTCGCTAGAAACTCCTGCCGGCGTTCAGCATGTTGAACTTTCGGAAGAAGTTGAACTTGACGTAGACGGAGATTCAAATGCAGAAATAATCGTTTACGTTTCTGATGTTTCTGCAGAAGGCAATGACCGTGGCGCAGAAGCAAAAATCATGCTTAAAAATGCAGCAAATGCGGCAATCGGCGGACCAAAAACTTCTGAAATTCCTAGCATAGAAGAACTTCCTGCAAACCAGAACAGAACTGTCATTCTCGAAGACACCCGCGCCTATCAGTTTACGGTTCGTGCAGACTTCCGTGCAGGCTGTCTGTTCAGATACAAGATTGACCGCAAAGATGCTGTAGAAGATTATCTTGCAAACGGTGACACCGTAAACATGACGGCAAGCAACGGAATCCGCATCTGGGCTTCTAACGGAAATACTGTAAAACTGCAGATAATTGCAGCTTCTAGGACTTATGACCTCGGTATAACAAAAGCAGGTCAGGTAATTGTTCAGGACATCCGCTGGATAAAAGACACTGACGGAAAATACAAACTGGTGGTAAACGAAATTGACTAAGTTTTTTATAGATCAGCACGGTTGTGCAAAAAATCAGGTTGACGGAGAAATTTTAATTTCTCATTTAATCGGAACAAACGACTGGCAGCAGACTTTTAACCCGGCAGAAGCAGATTTAATCATTGTTAATTCCTGCGGTTTTATTGAATCTGCAAAAACAGAATGTCTTAATGCTGTTTTAAATGCCAGAAAAGATTATCCGGATGCAAAAATTCTTCTTGCCGGCTGTCTTGCAGAACGTTACGCAAAAGAACTGAACGAAAGTTTACCTGAAGCAGACGGATTTTTTGGAAACGGCGATCTCGAAAAAATCGTAATTACTGCAAAAGAAGTAATGGAAAACAAACGCCCTGTTCACAAATTTGCCCAGAAAGGTGTTTGCGGGGCAAACAGAAACCTTCTTTTGTCCTTTGCAGGAACTGCTTTTGTAAAAATTACGGAAGGCTGCAATAACCGCTGTACATTCTGTGCAATTCCAATAATCCGCGGAGAACTGCGCTCAAGACCGGCTCAGGAAATTATTGACGAAATAAAGCAGCTGCTGGAAAAAGGCGTTTACGAAATAAACTTAATCGGTCAGGATTTAGCCGCTTACGGCACAGGAAGCCACGACAACGTTTTTGGAACGGGAAGAACTTATCTTCCGCTCGGAACTCCAGGCAGTGATCAGGAACTTGCAGGTGGAACAACAGGCGAGTCCGGGCTTTGTACCCTGCTTAAAAAGATTTCTGAGATACAGGGAACTTTCCGCCTCCGCCTGCTTTATATTCACCCGGATCATTTTAATGCAGACATTCTGCCTGTAATAAAAAATGACGAAAGAATTCTCCCTTATTTTGACATTCCTTTCCAGAGTGGCGACGATGAAGTAATTCCACGGATGCACCGCACAGGAAACCATGAAAAATATAAGGCTGTAATCGAAAATATCAGAAAATTTTTCCCGGATGCTGCAATCAGAACAACTTTTCTTGCTGGATTCCCTGGCGAAACTGACGGACAGGCAGAAAATACACTTAATTTCTTAAAAGAAATCCGCACAGACTGGTCAGGCTGCTTTCCATATTCAAGGGAAGATGACACTCCGGCTTACAGTTTTAAAAAACAGGTTCCAGCCAAGGTTGCAAAAAGCCGTGCAGAAAAACTTGTTGCCCTTCAGGAAGAAATTACCTGCGAAAGGTTAAAAAAACGCTGCGGTCAGGATTACGACGTTTTAATTGAAGAAGTTCTTGCAGAAAATAAAGATTGCCCGGAAGAAGGAATTGCAATTGGCCGTGCCTGGTTCCAGGCTCCGGAAGTTGACGGTTCTGTCGTTGTAAATTATGACCGTTCTGTCCCGGAGGAAAGAAAAGCTGTTGTTTCCGGCAGGCTTGTGCGTGTTCATATAAACAGTGCAGGAAGCGTAGACTTAAACGGCGATTTTGTCTGCGACAGTCCGCTTAATGAAAAAATAAAGCAGTCAAAACTCAAATTTGCCCAGGAAATTGAACACTAGGACTTAAGAATGGAAGAATTCTTAAAAATGCTCAATCCTCAGCAGCGCGCTGCAGTTGAACACGAAGGTTCCCCGCTTTTAATTCTTGCAGGGGCCGGCTCTGGAAAAACCCGCGTAATTACAACAAAAATCGCGTATTTAATTGCAGAGCGCGGTGTTGACCCTTACCAGATTCTTGCGGTTACGTTTACAAAAAAAGCGGCAAACGAAATGCATCAAAGGGCGGTTGCACTCGAAGGGCGGGCGACTTTCTGTCAGATCCGCACATTCCACTCTTTTGGTGCCTGGTTTTTAAGGCTGAATGCAGGCGCGGCCGGTGTAGATCCTAATTTTACTGTCTACGATGATGACGACATGGTAACTCTGCTTGCAAAAGCAAATCCTCAGCTCCAGCGTAAACAGGCAACTCATTTTGCGCACTTAATAAGTCTTTGCAAGGATTACGGACTTTTAGCCGAAGACGAAGATAAAATCTATAAGCTGATGAATTCTCTTGGAGAAGCACTCGACACTCAGGACGATTTTCCAAAGATTTATTCAAATTATACAAAGCGCCTGCGCGAAACAGGCAACGTCGATTTTGGTGATTTAATTTTACTTCCAATGCTCGTTCTCGAAAAAAATGAACAGGTGCGCGCATATATTCAAAACCGTTTTAAAATCATAATGGTTGATGAATATCAGGATTCCAACGTTGCACAGTTCAGACTGTTAAAGGCACTTGCAGGGCCACAGACCTATGTTTGTGTTGTCGGCGACGACGATCAGTCAATCTATAAGTTTCGCGGTGCGGAAGTTCAGAATATTTTACAGTTTAAAAACGTTTTTCCAGGAACAACGATTATCCGCCTTGAAAGCAATTACCGTTCAAAATCGCAGATTCTCGAAGTTGCAAACGATGTTATAAAAAACAATTCGGACAGGCTCGGAAAAAGCCTTGTTGCTGAGCGTGGAGACGGAAAAAAGCCGGTGCTTGCTTTTATGCCGGATCAAAATGAAGAAACTCAGTTCTGCGCCGATCTTGTTGAACAGACACACGAACGTGGAGTTCCTTACAGCGACTGGGCAATTCTTTACAGAACAAATGCTCAGTCAATGGTGTTTGAGTCTGAATTCTTACGACGGAAAATTCCATATCGCGTAGTTGGTTCTTTAAAATTCTATGAACGCGAAGAAATTAAAGACATTCTTGCTTATCTTGCTCTTCTTGCAAATCCCCGCGACGAAATTGCATTCCGCAGAATTATAAATAAACCGGCCCGCGGAATCGGAAATGCTTCGCAGGACAAACTCGTAGATTTTTACCGTCAGGAATATTTTGCTCAGAATCAAAACGAAGAAAATGCAGAAGTTGTTGTGGCAGCAGAAACAAAGCCTGTAAACTATGTTGAATCCTGCAGGGCAAATGCAAACACTTTTTCTAAAAAAGCGCGCGAAGGAATTAATTCATTTGTAGAAATAATGGATTTGTTTGCTCAGAAAATAAAAGAAAATATCTGTGCAAAAGACGAAAACGACAGAATTGCTTTAGAAAAAGAAAACATAAAACAGCTTACGCAAAATAAAGCACAGGCAGCTCTGGCTCTTTCAGGGGATTCAACCTTGCCAGCTGCAAACGAAAGTGCAGAAAATGAGGAATCTCAGGAAAATTCAACAGAAAAAATTCAAAATGTAGAAAAGCTTTCTGTTTTAATTGAATTTATTGCAGAAAAATCAGGCTTAAAAAACTATTATTCAGAAAAAGACGAAATTTCTGGAACTCAGAGGGATTCAAATATTCAGGAACTTGCAAACTCGGCAGTTTTTTACGATTCAACAAGGCAGGGACTGCTGGATTTTCTGGATCATATTGAATTAGACAGAACGCTTGAACTTGCAGACGAAGACACAGAAGCAGACTGCGTTACTTTAATAACACTGCACAATACAAAAGGGCTTGAATTCAGCCGAGTTGTAATTACCGGCATGGAATATGGAATTTTTCCGCGTCAGGATAAATATGGCAGCGAACTGGAAGAAGAACGCCGTCTTTGTTACGTTGGAATTACGCGGGCAAAAGATGAACTTTACATGACTGCGTGTTCAAAACGCATTATGTACGGAAGAATTGAATACATGGGACCAAGTCCGTTTTTGCAGGAAATTAACCCGGACAGATTAAAAATACTCGGTCACCTTCCATTTGGATTTAAGAAAAGTTCATCGGCAAAGGCAGTTTCTTCTCATAACGGTGATTTTGGAGAACTTGGTCTGAGCCATCCTGACACTCAGACAGATCCGATAAAGCGCAAATACTGCCGTGGAACAAAAATCTTCCACGATGATTACGGTTACGGCACAATCATTTCTTCAACAACGACAGAAGATGACCAGTACGCAGTTACAATACAGTTTGAAAACGGCGGAATTAAAAAATTCCTTCCAAAATACCAGGAAAAAAGTTTACAGGTAATAAAAGAATAAACAAAAGAAGGTAAACTGAGAGAACCTGTCTAAGGCTAATAACTTCAGCATGAAAAACAGCTTTGGAATGGCGAGTTTAATTTTTTTTAAATTACAAAATAGCCGTAGCCAAAGTTCTCTCCCAAAACGCACATTGAGCTTGTCTCAACCGTGCGGCTTTGGGAAGGTTCTTGGCGAGAGGCTATTTTATAATATTTCTATTGAAACTCGACATTCAATCTACTTTGCGAACTTCTTTTTAATAACAATAAGAGTAGCAAACAGCAGGGCAATTCCTGCAATGAGCGAAATTGCAGAGCAGGCAACAATGTTCATGTTAGAAGTAAAACCGGCAACAATGTAAGTTACAAAAGAAACCGAAGCAACTGTTAATGCGTACGGAAGCTGTGTAGAAACGTGGTTTACGTGTTCACACTGAGCACCGGCACTTGCCATAATAGTTGTGTCGGAAATCGGAGAAATGTGGTCTCCGCAGACAGCACCAGCCATACATGCAGAAATAGAAATAATTCTTAAAGAACCTTCCGGGAAAGCTGCAATACAGATTGGAATCAAAATACCAAAAGTTCCCCAAGAAGTACCAGTTGCAAATGCAAGGAAGAGGGCAATTACAAAGATGATTGCAGGAAGAAGCATCTGTAATTTTCCGGCAGAGCTTGAAACAAGGCCGGCAACAAATTCTTTTGCACCAAGGCTGTCTGTCATGGATTTTAAAGTCCATGCAAGACACAAAATCAAAATAGCAGGAACCATTGCCTTAAATCCGTCTGTAAGACAGGACATTGCAGATTTAAAAGTAATTACCTTGCGTACGAGATACCATACCAAAGAAATACAAAGACCAATCAGAGAACCAATTACAAGTCCTACAGAAGCGTCAGAGTTTGCAAATGCATCAACAAAGTTCAGGAAAGTGTCGCCCTGGCTGAAAAATCCGCCTGAATAAATCATTCCAAGAACGCAGAATACAATTAAGATTGCGATCGGAACAACAAGGTCAGAAACTTTGCCGTCTTTAGTTCCATCATTTTTTTCAGCAGCAATTTCTTCTTCTGTTTCAGAATCTTTGCTGTTCATAATTTCTTTTGCTTTTTCGTATCTTGACATTTCGCCATATTCAAAACGCATTAAAACAATTGCAAAAAGCATGATGATTGTAAAAAGTGCGTAAAAGTTGAATGGAATTGCCTTACAGAAAAGCGCAAGACCGTTTTCTCCTTCGGTAACAAAACCAGAAACGGCAGCAGCCCATGAAGAAATCGGAGCAATAATGCAGACAGGAGCGGCAGTTGAGTCAATAAGATAAGAAAGCTTTTCTTTGCTGACACCGTATTTGTCAGTTACAGGCTTCATTACAGAACCAACAGTAAGGCAGTTAAAGTAGTCGTCAATAAAAATCAAAATACCAAGACAGATTGTCGCAATCTGGGCACCAATCTTTGACTTAATGTGTTTTTTAGCCCAGTTACCAAAGGCAGCAGAACCACCGGCCTTGTTCATTAAGGCAACCATAGTTCCAAGCAGAACTAAAAACACAAGAATACCAACATTGTAGCTGTCAGAAATGCAGGAAATTAAACCATAGCTTGCAGCGTCATCACCTTCGCCAACAGTATTGTTGAGCAGATGAGCAATAAAGCCTGCAAAACCAGTTCCTGCACTGATTGCATAAAAAATGGCACCGATTACAATTCCAATAAAAAGTGAAGAATAAACTTCTTTTGTAATCAATGCCAGAACAATTGCCACGACGGGCGGAAACAGTGACCAGAAAGTACCAATCAAATTCATTTTGCAAAAAATCTCCTTAAAAATAAAAAAAAATAAGCGTTAAAAAACTGAGGCCTGCTTATTTTGCCAGAGGCGAAAAGTCAGTTTCGAGCGGTTTGGTAATGCCGTCGGCAGCGAGTTTTTCGAGAACTGCAATAGCGTAGTCGAGTTCGTCAAGAGAACTTGCAGTAACGTAAGTTTTTACCTGTTTTAATGCGCAGATTGCTTTTTCGTTTGTCATAAAGAACCTCCAGAAAATTATTAGCCTAAAAAATTTAAAGCCTTTCTTATATTATCAGCACTAAAAACAGAAAAATATATAAGTTTGCACAAAAAAGTTGAATTTTTATAAAGAGCCATAGAAGCTGTGTTGTCTTTTTTCGTCTCGGCCGGCTTTTCAGGGCTACGGCGTCTTGCGCGCCTCTGGTGCTGCGCACTGCGCTTCGCGCCCCCTTCCAATCCGGGCTAAGTCTCGACTGGTATAAAAATGTCAATAAAATTCAAAAAAAATAAGAATTTTTAACTGGAAATTTTAGAGATTTCTGTTTTATAACAATAATTTTTATAATTATAACTATAACAATGTCTTAATAGTCCAAAAAAAAGTATGCAACGTGTTGCGCGATTTTATAAGAATTAATAACAGACTTTTTATTCTTGCGTAAAAAGTCAAATTCAAAAAAGTGCTTTTTATACAAAAAGTTAAGGGGAAAAAATGAAAAAGTTTCTATTAAAGACTGTCGTTCCGGCAGTTCTGGGCTTTTCGTTAATCTTTGCAGGCTGTTCTGCAGATGACGGCGGCTCTGGTGGTTCAAGTGCCGTTCTTTCGGCAGTTACACTAACTGCAGCAGACAGCGTAACTTCTGTTTCTGCCAGTGGTAGCGTAAAACTTACGGCAACCGTAACTGGCGAAAACCTGAGCAATTCAGAAATCCGCTATGTCTGGACAATCACAGAAGGCGAAGCTTATGCTTCTTTAGATGGAGAACTTACATCTACAGCTAAATCGCTTACAGCAGAAAAAACACTTACAGTAAACAACTCAATAACAAGCGAACAGACAGTAAAAGTTACAGTAAAGGCAGTTTTAGGTTCAACAGAAAAAGACTTTTCGATTGAATTAAAAATTGCAGCAAAAGAGACATCTTCGTCAGAAACAGAAAGTGGCAGTGTTTCTGTAGAAGTTATTGTTGACAGTTCTGTAAGCTGCAAAAAATGTGGAAAAACTTACGACCTTAAAACTCAGGCAGAAAACTGCGAACACTACAAGTGTCAAACATGCGGCAGCGTTTACCATTCACAGGAAGAAGCCGACGCCTGCACTGCTCACGTAACTGTAATCTTTACGGAAGCTGACGGTGCAGCAGACGCAAACGAAACTGTTACAAAGGTAATAAAATCCGGCACAACAGTAGTTGCTCCTGCATGGGAAAAAGAAGGCTTTACATTAACCTGGGTAACAGAAAGCGGCAGTGAATACGACTTTGACGACCCGTTAAGCGTTGCAGACGGTGAAACAGAAAAAACAGTAACATTTACAGCAAAATGGGAAACAACATACACAGTTACCTTTAAAGACGAAAGCGGCACAAACGCGGACGAAACAGCAGAAGTAATTTCCGGCGAAACAGTAGATTCTGTTCCAGACTGGACAAGAGAACATTACACATTAACAGGCTGGACTTCGAGCGTTGAAGGACTTACAGTTGAATCTGCAATTACAGAAGATGTTACATTTACGGCTGTTTGGGTGGAAGACGCAAAATATACTGTAACATTTGCTGATTCAGACGGAAGCAATGCAGATGTAACACAGACTGTTTATACTGGCGAAAAAGCAAGCGTTCCTGAATGGACAAAAGAAAATTACGTTTTGAGCTGGGCAAGCAGCGTAGAAGGAATTTCTACAGACAGTGAAATTACGCAGGATGTTACATTTACAGCAAACTGGACAGAAAAACCAAAGTGCTCAAACTGCGGAACACATTACGACACAGAAGAAGAAGCTGGAAACTGTTCTAGGGAAGAAGGTTGTCCGAAGTATGGAACTTTGACAACAATAACTTTTAGTGGTTCTAAAACTGCTACGGCAACATCAGACAACAGTTCTATTGCAGTTTCTATGACAGGAAACATAAAAAGTGGCGTAACATTAACTTATAACGAAGTTACATATGATCCTATTATAAAAATGGAAACTGCAACTGTAATTACAATTTCTGGTGCAGCAGGAAAAACAATAAAAGTAGTTTGCGATGCAGCAAAAGCAATAAAATATAATAATTCTACGAAAGTGACTGCTGTTGCTGACGGAACTGCTTATGTTGCAACATTTACAGCTCCTGATGGAGATAGTTTTACAATTAACAAAGCAGAGTCTTTAAACGTTGGTGTAATTTTTATTGAATAACCACCGCGTCAGGGGGTGTAAGGGCGCCGGAGGCGTTCTGCTGACAGGATGTCAGCAGAATGGAGCGCGCCAGGCGCGGAACCCTGAAACACCCGACCGCCGCTTGCGGCGGGAACGCCCGAAAAAAAACAAAAAAAAAGGAAAAATTATGAAAAGATTTTCTGGAATTATAAAAAAATTAATGGCATTTGCTGCTGCAGGAATATTTGCTTTTTCTGCTGCCGGCTGTACAGGATTGAATGCGTCAGAAAACGCATCTGCAGAAAGCGGATACGGAACTGTTGTCCTTGATTTTGGAAGTGCAAGAGCAGTAACGAACACTTTGTCAAACATAAAGCTTTCGTATAAGGAAGAAGGCTCATCTTATGTTACGGCTGCAACCTGGGACAGCGTAAGCAGTGCAACAGAAGTAAAAATTCCTGCCGGAACTTACACTTTTAAACTTTCTGCCAGTGCAGAAATCAGCGACGAAGAAGCGGGCTTGAGCGAAACAGCTTCTTTATCAGGCGAAACAGGCGGAACAGTAGAAAGCGGCAAGACAACAACACTTTCTTTTACGCTGAAAAGAGCGGATTCTGGAAATGAGGAAGAAACCATTACTAAAGGAACTGAAAACGAAGACGGTTCTTACACTATTTTAAGCTGGGTTGCGGCTGACTACACATTTACGGAAGAAAGTTCTTCAACTGAGGTAAGCGGAACTTTTGGAGATGTGTCTGTAAGCAACGGAAAAGGAAAAAATGGTAATGAATACATTCAGCTTAGTTCAGGTAAGGGCACTTTAACTTTTAAGGCTCCTGCAAATACTTCAAAAATCGTAGTTAATGCAAAATGCGGTTCAAGCAGCGCAAGTTCCTGCGATATTACTCTTGCCGGTTCTACTTATTCAAAAACAGTAACTGCAGGTTCCAGCTATGCGGACATTGTTTTTGAGCCGGTTTTTGAATCAGAAAACGACAACGACGCAATTACTGTAACTGTTAAAAATACAGATTCTTCCAGTTCGCTTAATATAAGCTCTGTAACTGTTTATGCTCCGACTGCATGGACAACTACAAGCAGCAGTTCATCTTCTTCTAAAACAGATTCTGCAAATGCTGAAACTTACGAAGAAACCGGCGATGTTACTGTTGATATGACAGTAACAACAGAAGGTACTGTTTCCGGCTCTTCTGTTACTGTTAAAAAGGCTGAAGGCTGGCTTAACTCGGCTTATGTTATTTTTGAAGACAATGCAGATTCTTATACAATCACCTGCGATGGAGTTGCAGTTGATGACGAACTTTTGAGGCATTATTCAACATACAAATACAACGAAAATTCTTACAATGACGGCCAGACAACCTGGACAGAAAATACATATTCTAATGTCTGCCGTGTTGACGTTCTTGGTCTTGCTGCCGGTGAGCACACAGTTTCCATTACTCCAAAAGACGGAGAAGCAACAGAAGTAAAGGTTACTGTCCTTAATCATGACCGTTCTGGTTATGCATTCTCTGGAACTGACACTCCTGGTGCATACAACAAAGACGGAACTTTAAAATCAAACGCAAAAGTTATTTACGTTACAAAAGACACTGCAAAAACAGTTTCTCTCGACATTACAGACTCAAAAGGCGTTACAACAACTTACACAGGTTTGCAGAATATTTTGAGAAACTCTGTTCTTAAAACCTCTGCTTCTGACATTTCTATTGATGTTCGCGTAATAGGAAAGCTTTCTATTACCGATTTGGATGCTTATGACTCAAGTTCCGAAGGTCTGCAGATAAAGAACAATATAAATGCTTCTAAAAATGCAGTTCCGATTACAATCGAAGGTGTCGGACACGATGCTACAATCTGGGGATTTGGATTCCTTGTCCGCGATTCTCAGCTGGTTGAAATTTCAAATCTCGGAATTATGTGCTTCCTTGACGATGGAATTTCGCTTGATACTGACAATTACTACACTTGGGTTCACAATGTTGACCTTTTCTATGGTTCAACAGGTGGAGACTCTGATCAGGCAAAAGGCGACGGTTCTCTTGACGTAAAAGGAAAATCTACAGGGCAGTCTTATTCTTACATGCACTTCTGGGATTCTGGAAAATCTTCTCTTTGTGGTATGACGAGCGAAACTTCAGATTCCCGCTTAACTTATCACCACAACTGGTTTGACCATTCAGACAGCCGCCATCCGAGAATCAGAACTCAGACTGTTCATATTTACAACAACTATTTTGACGGAAACGCAAAATATGGCGTAGGCGTTACAATGGGCGCTTCTGCCTTTGTTGAACAGAATATTTTCCGCAATCCTCATGACCCGATGATGTCTTCCGGTCAGGGAACTGATGCAACTGGAGACGGAACATTCTCTGGCGAAACAGGCGGAATTATAAAAGCTTACAACAATATGTTCTTCCAGCTTGGATACAACAATGTAAAATTCCAGTATGTTACAAATCTTGACACTACTGGCAACGACATTGACGCTTACGTTGTTACAGCAAGAGGAGATACTGTTCCTTCAACTGTAACAGCAGTTTCTGGTGATTCATCTTACAACAATTTTGACACGATCGAAGACTTGCATCTTGCAGACGGTTCTCTTACAGAACCAAAAGAAGCTCTTTCTAACGTTGTAAAATTTGCCGGCCGTCATAATCCAGACTTTGCATGGACCTTTGACAATGCAACAGAAGATTCAAATTATGGTTTAATTAAAGATTTAAAATCTGCTGTTGTTGGTTACACAAATACGGGTCTCACCAAAATCGGTCAATAGTTTTTAACAGGCTAAATCAAAACTGCCGCCCGCAAGGGCGGTTTTTTTTATCCCATACATTGCTTTTTCCTGCAAATCCTTTCTCTTTTTTCCCATTCCATAAAAATGCGCTTTTTTGTAAAATAAAACTTATGAAAACCGTAGACGAAACAACTCTTTCTAATTTGCTTCAGCTCAGCCGTCTTTCTCCGGAAAGTACTGACATGGCGACGCTGAAAAAACAGGTTGACGAAATTGTCGGATATTTTGACATTCTTTCTAAATATGACGACTCCGAAAATCCTTATGACGCTTATCCTTCGACAGAGGCAGAAAAACTTCGCGAAGACGAAATTGTTGCGGGGCTTGATATTCCATCGCTCAAGCAGACAACAGACAAATTTATGGACGGATACTACCAGGTTCCGAAAGTGCTTGGAGAAGGCGCTTAATTTTTGTGTCCGGGCGCTCCCCGTGGAAAAATCCACGGGTCGGGCTTTCCGGGGTTCCGCGCAGTACGCGCTACATTCTGCTGACATCCTGTCAGGCAACAAATGCTATGCATTTCTTGCGGTCAATAGTCTTTGTGTGCCGTCCGTGGCACAGATAACAGACAGTCAGCAGAACGCCTGCGGCGCCCCTCCAATCCCTAGCGCACATGTAAAATATTCAGGAAAAGACTATGTACTATACAATAAACGAAACTGTAGAAGCTTTAAAATCCGGAAAAACAACTTCCGAAGATTTAGTCCGCTCTTCTATCGAAACTTTTGAAAATGACAGAAATTCCGAAAAGCCTTTAAATGCTTTCCTTGAAATTTATGACGACGTTACAGCAAAGGCAAAAGAAGCCGATGCAGAAATTGCAGCAGCCAGAGCAGCTGGAACTGTTGAACAGCTTTTTGAACAGAAGCCACTTTTAGGCGTTCCTTTTGCCGTAAAAGACAATATTTCCGTAAAAGGCAAAAATCTTACCTGTTCTTCAAAAATCTTAAAAGGCTACCGCGCTCCTTACAACGCAACTGTCGTTGCCCGCCTTTTAACTGCAGGCGCAATTCCGCTTGGAAGATGCAACCAGGACGAGTTTGCCATGGGCTCTTCCACTGAATATTCTGTTTATGGTCCAACCCGCAATCCTATTAACCGCGACTATGTTTCAGGCGGTTCTTCCGGCGGTTCAACTGCTGCAGTTGCTGCAAACCAGGCTTTGTTTGGGCTTGGAACAGAAACAGGTGGTTCTGTTCGTCTTCCTGCTTCTTATTGCGGAGTTTACGGATTAAAGCCTACTTACGGTGTTTTGAGCCGCTGGGGCGTTGTTGCTTACGGTTCTTCCCTTGACCAGGTTGGAATTATCGGTCACACACCGCAGGACATTGCAACTCCACTTTCTTTAATGTCTGGAGTTGATTTTTATGATGACACTTCTGCAGACCTTCCTTCTTCTGAAGAACTTAAAAATTTAAAGGCAATTGACGTTTCAAAACTCAAGATTGCAGTTCCTAAGCAGTTTGAAGAATCAAAAGGAATGGACAGTGACGTTGCAAAAGTTTTTGCTGACGTAAAAGAATGGTTTATTTCTAAGGGCGCAAAGATTGAAAGCGTTGACCTTCCGATTTTGGATGCTTCGATTGCTTCTTATTATGTAATTGCATTGAGCGAAGCCGCTTCTAACCTCAGCCGTTTTGACGGAATCCGCTACGGAAACCGCGTAGACAACGAAAAAGGCTACGATCAGCTTTATATCGATACACGTTCAGACGGATTTGGTCCTGAAGTTAAGCGCAGAATCATAATCGGAAACTACGTTCTTTCTGAGCAGTTCTCTGGCGACACATACAAAAAAGGCATGAGCGTGCGCGCACGCATTCAAAGAGAAATTGCAAAGCTTTTTGAAAGCTACGATCTGATTCTCTGCCCGACCTGTCCTACAGCAAGCTTTAAGCTCGGTTCAAAAGTTGACGATCCTCTCGAAATGTATTTGAGCGACCTGTTTACAACGTTTGTAAACCTTGCGCGCATTCCTTCTGTGTCTGTTCCTGCCGGCTTTACTTCTAAAGAAAACAAAAACGCTTCGTGCATGCCGGTTGGAATCCAGTTTGCAGGAAAAATGTTTGACGAATTAAAAATCCTGCAGACAGCCCAGGCGTGGGAAGAAGACCACAGGGGCTGCGGCGTACCTGTAAAAAACTAACGTGTGTGCTAAAGCACACGACCTAGCTGCGCTAGGGATT
>CAVEBK010000041.1:0-20604 GCA_963613915.1 uncultured Collinsella sp. | reverse complement strand
TTTTTATAAAAAATAACTCAAATAGCCTCTCGTCTCTTTTTCAGGATTTTTCTTTTTTGATTGACTTAAAACATTTTTTTTTAGATTATAGTTACAATAAAAATTATGGATCTAAAAAAAATTACACTTTCGTATCTTGAAACGCTTTCGTCGGCCGATCTCTTGTCTATTGCAGATGAACTTGGAATTGACATACCGGAAAACCTTAACAGAAGTTTTATAATCCGCGAACTTTTAGAAACAGCAGAAGACATGCTCGAAGAAGAATCTGAAGAAGATATTTCTACTGTTGAAGAAGAAGCTGAACAAAAAGAAGATGAAGAATCCTTACCAGATACTTACAACGAAACTTCAATCTGTGCAATTCTTCGTAATCCTGCATGGATTTATGTTTACTGGGATATTTCTGCAGCAGATATTGCCCGCTTAAATTCTGACTTTGCCTTTAAATCTCTCTGCCTGCGCGTGTCTTTCTGGGGAAACGAAACAGACGAAAAACCTCTTGAATCTTTTGACGTTGCACTGGGGCTTTCTGACAGACAGCAGTACGTTCTTTTAACCCCTGGAAAAAACTTTGTCCGCGTTGACTTAGTTGCTCAGTATTCGCTTAAGGATGATGAAAACCTTGCTGTTTCCGGTAAAATTCATTTACCAAAAGGGTCTAAAATACTGAATGCTCTTCCCGGTCGTGAACTTGCACTTCCGCCTTTAGTTGAGCTTTCTGGTATGAAAAAGCTTCTGGATTCTCATTTTGAAAATCATCGCCAGACATTTCTTTAATGCAGACAAAAAATGCAAACAAATCCTACGGAGAAAATCAGGATGTCAGTTAAAAATCTTTCTATAGTTGTTGTTGCACACCAGCCTTTTATTCGTCATGTTACAAAAGAAGATGAATTTCCTGGAGTTGAAAATGATCTTCTCTTTACTGCAATAAGCCAGACATATCTTCCTTTATTAAATCTTCTTGAAAAACTGGAATCAGAAAATATTGAATCAAAATTCTCTCTTGTTTTAACTCCGGTTCTCTGTTCAATGCTCGATGATAAAGTTCTGCAGAATCAGTATGTTGAATGGCTTGACCGCTGCATTGAACTCGGAAACAGAGAAGTTGAACGCCTTTCAAATGATGAACTTCTTTTAAAGAATGCAAAAATTCAACTTGAAAAGGCTGAAAAAAATAAAAAAGATTTTACAGAAAAATATAACTGCAATCTTTTAAAGCAGTTTTCTGCCTTTGCACGTAAGGGAAAAATTGAACTGCTGGCTTCTGCCGGAACTTATGCTTTTCTGCCTCATTATGCGGACATGAGCGAAGTTTTAAATGCGCAGATTGAAACAGGAATTTTCTCTCACAAACATTATTTTGGAACAATGCCGGATGGTTTCTGGCTTCCTTACATGGGATTTACAAACGGACTTGAGCGGACTCTGCGTTCTTACGGCTTAAATTATACGATTCTTGATTCCCACGGAATTCTTTTTAGTGAAAATACTCCGGAAACAGGAATCTTTGTGCCTTTACGCTGCTGGAATTCTCTCGTGCTTTTTGGAAATGACAGCCAGGCTTCTGAAAAAATCAATGGAAAAGACGGCTATCGCAGCGCACGCGTTTACCGCAATCAGAATAAAGACATTGGCTTTGAACTTGATTCAGCTGCTTTGGGCGGATTTATAAAGGAAGGTGCCTGTCGTTCTGCAACCTTGTACCGTTACTGGAACAATGAAGAAAATTCATCTGGAATTTACGATGAACAGAAGGCTGTTGAACAGGCAAAATCAGATGCCCGCGCCTTTTACAGCGAAGAAAGCGAAAAACTGAACAGGGCGAGTGCTTACGCAGAAAACACAAACCTTGTATGTGAAATTGAAGCTTCAAGCCTTGGACAGACCTGGGCAGAAGGAATGGATTTTTTTGAAGAACTTTTAAGACAGAATTCAGGTGCCCAATTCGTAACTCCTTCTTCTCTTATTTCTGAGCAGTTTAAACTTGAAAAAGTAACTCCTTATCCCTGTGCAGCAAGCGGAACCGGTTATGGCGAAGATCTGCTTGACAGTTCAAATAGCTGGATGCTCCGTTATACCCGCAAGATGTGCGAACGCATGGTAGATTTGTCCGGACGATTCCCGGAAGATACAGGCTTAAAAGTCCGGCTTTTAGTTCTGGGGGCAAAGGAACTGCTTTTAGCAATGTCCGCAGACCTGCCGAAAATGATCCACGAAGGATTTATGAGCGAATATGCAAAAAAAGCATTTGAAAACAGTGTCCTGGACTTTACAAGAGTTTTTGATGCACTTGGTTCAAATACTGTAAGTACAGAATGGCTTACAGGCGTAGAACGCGAACACAATCTTTTTCCATGGCTCAACTACCGCATTTTCTGCAAGAAAAAATAAAATGGTTGAACAAGAGGCTATTCGACGTTTATTTACAATAAAATGATTAAACTTTTATGTTGAATGCCAGTGTTTATAAAAATTTTTCAAATAGCCGTAGCCGAGGTTCAGGTACCAAAAGCTGCAATAATGACCGCCACGGATGGCGGATATAGACAGGCAAAAACTTGAAAAAGTTTTTGCAATAAAGAAAATGTCAGGAAGGCATTTTCTTTATTAAGGTTCTCGGTGAGAGGCTATTTGAAGTATTCTTAGTCAGGCTCGGCATTTGCTTGAGCTGCTGTTTATTCTTTTTATTATAATCACTGCTGCTGTGCCGGACGTCAGGCCTGTAAGGCAGTTTGAAATCAGCATTGCAATTCCTACGGCCTGTGTGCCGAGTGAGTTAAAAATAAAAGGCGTCTTCATAAAAATGAGCAGAACCGGGATTCTGTAGACAAATAAGCGTGCAATGTTAATCCACATGCTTACCTTTGTTTTTCCAAAACCGTATAAAAGTCCCATTACGCTTATGTTTACTGCAATTAAAATTGTGTCGAGCCTTTCCCAGGTGTAGATTTTGTCAATTTCTAAAGAAAAAGCCAGATCTCCGCGGGCAAATGCCTGGATTATTACGGATTTAAAAATTCCTGTTAAAAAGAAAACAAAAAGAATGTAACCAATATTTATTAAAAGCGAACAGTAAAAAAAACTTAAGGCGCGTTTTACGTTTTTGTTCCCGAGATTGTTGGAAATTAAACTTGACTGTGCTTCCTGAACGCCGTTTGGCGGATTGCTTGCAAGTGCGCAGATTCTGTCGCTTACTCCGAGTGCTCCTACAACAGTCGGTCCGAATCCTGCACAAAGTGAATTTACAATTGCTTTACCAAAGGCAAAAATGAATTTTTCTAAAAAAACCGGAAGTCCGAGCGCGCAGAGTGGGGACAAAAATTCCTGGCAGAAGGCACACTGCTTAAAAGAAATTTTAAAAGGATTTTTTCTGCCTGTAAAATCGTGCAGGGCTATAACTGTTAAACTTGCGTGGGCAACGGTTGTTGCAAGCGGAAGACAGTAAATTCCATAGTCTGAATTTAAAAAATTGTTTTTGATTGAATAAAGGGTAAGAATGTTGAGAAAGGTTTTTATAAAAAGAACCTGAATGTTTCCCCACATTGCAGCCTTTGTGTTTCCCCGGCTTTTTTGAATCGAAAAATAAATTGTATTTATAAACTGAAAAATCAGGCTCAAAACTACCAGGCTTGAATACACAGTTCCCTTGGAAAGTAATTCTTCCGGCATTTTAAAAAGACGTAAAAGCGGATACATAAGAGGAATTACAAGGACGAGAATGAAAATTCCTGTAAAGAGGGCAATAAAAAAAAGCGTACTTATCTGCCTGCGGACTTTATTCATGTCGCCAAGCCCGTAGGTTCGGGCAATTAGTACACCGCCGGAAACAGAAAGCCCGGAACAGACGGCAAGCAGCATTTTTTCTATCTGTGCTACAAAACTTACCGTGCTTACGACGCTCGCGCTCAAATTTGCTGCAATCCAGGTGTCAATCAGCTGAAAAATCTGTCCGAGGGAATTATAAAAAACGAGAGGAAGTGAAATTAAAACGAGGGTTTTAAAAATGTCTCCTTCGAGAATCATTTTTCTTCGTTCCTCTTCTTTTTTAGAAAGTTGAATTTCCTGCTGATTTTGAAACTGCATAGAAATATATTATCACTTTTTTTAATAGATTGCTCGCCGTCATGCACGAAACAGTATTTGTGTACTTTTCAACGGAATGTAAATTCATTAAAATTGCCCTAAATACTTCTATAAATAGAAACGAACCATTTTTTGGTTGAACGAGGTAAAAATATGTTGAAATTGCAGGGTGCTTTTACAGCCATGATCACTCCAATGAACAGTGACGGCTCAGTTGATTATGAAGGCTTTAGAAAGACTGTAAAATTCCAGCTTGAACAGGGCATTGACGGTCTTGTTCCTCTTGGAACTACAGCCGAAACTCCGACTCTTGACGAACGTCCAGGGCAGGAAGAAGACACAATCATTTCGATTGTAATGGAAGAAGTTAAAGCTTTTGAAAAATCCTCTGGTAAACACGTTCCTGTAATTTTAGGTGCCGGAAGTAACAATACACGCGACGCAGTTATTTACTGTGAACGCGCAAAAAAAGCAGGCGCAGACGGTGCTCTTGTAGTTACTCCTTACTATAACAAACCTTCCAAAGAAGGAATCTACCAGCATTTTGCTGCAGTAAGCAGGGTTGGAATTCCGATCGTTGTTTACAACATTGCAGGAAGAACAGGAGTAAATATTCCTACAGACACTTTAGCCCGTATTGCTGAACTGCCGAATATTGTTGCCGTAAAGGAAGCGAGCGGAAACGTAAACCAGATGATGGACGTAATTGCAGCAATTAAGTCAAAAAAGCCTGATTTTGCTGTTTTGAGCGGAGATGACGGTCTTACTCTTCCTTTGCTGTCAGTTGGCGGCGACGGTGTAATTTCCGTTGTTTCTAACCTTGCTCCGGCAATCGTCGTTGAAATGGTTCACAAGGCAATGGAAGGTGATTTTGAAGGAGCACGCAAAATCCATTACAGACTGCTGCCGTTCTTTAAGGCTGCCTTTGTTGACGGAAACCCGACTTCAATTAAATATGCAATGAAAGTAAAGGGGCTGCCTGCCGGTCCTTGCCGTCTGCCGCTTGTTGAAGTAAACGACAGTGCTAAAAAAGTAATTGAAGAAGCAATTAAAACCTGCGGATTATAGTGAAAAATGCGCAAGGGATTGAAGGGGCGCCGAAGGCGTTCTGCTGACAGAATGTCAGCAGAATGAAGCGCGCAAGACGCGGAACCCCGCAAAGCCCGGTGCCCTTGTGCCTTTATGGCGCAAGGGCATGCGCCCGTAAAAATAAAAAAAATATACTGGAGACAAAAATGGAAAGAATAAATGTTGGTGTTTTAGGTGCAACTGGAATGGTTGGTCAGAGATATATTAAGCTTCTGGAAAATCATCCGTGGTTTAAGGTAACTTACGTTGCTGCAAGTCCCCGCTCGGCTGGAAAACTGTACACAGAAGCTGTAAAAAACCGCTGGCTCATTGGAGCTGACATTCCTGAAGATGTAAAAAATCTTACTGTTCAGGATGCAAACGACCCGAAACTCGCTCTTGGAAAATGCCGTTTTGTTTTTTCTGCACTTGAAATGGGAAAAGACGAAATCAAGGCTCTGGAAGCTGCCTACGCCGCAGAAGGAATTCCTGTTGTTTCCAATGCGTCTGCAAACCGCTGGACAGAAGATGTTCCGATGCTGATTCCTGAAATAAATTATTCTCATCTTGACGTTATTGCTGAACAGAAAAAGCATCACGGCTGGGACAAAGGCTTTATTGCCGTAAAACCAAACTGTTCTTTGCAGACTTATATGATCCCAATCTTTGCCCTGCAGCAGGCCGGCTACCCGATTAAAAGAATGACTGTAACAACTTTGCAGGCTGTTTCTGGCGCCGGTTATCCTGGAGTTTCTTCTTTTGACATGATTGACAACATTGTGCCTTATATTGGCGGCGAAGAAGAAAAGACAGAAAAAGAATGTTTAAAGATTTTAGGAAAGGTAAAAGACGGAAAGATTGAAAACGCTGCACAGCCTGTTGTTTCTGCAACCTGTACACGCGTTCCTGTAATTGACGGACACACAGCAGTTGTAAACCTTGAATTTGACCTTCCGGAAGACAAAAAACCTTCGGTTGAACAGATTTTAAAGGTCTGGGCAGAATTTAAGTCTTTGCCTCAGGAATTAAAGCTTCCTTCTGCACCTGAAAATCCAATCGTTTACCGCGAAGAAGAAAACCGTCCTCAGCCACGCCGCGACCGCGATACAGAAAAGGGAATGGCATGCGTAATCGGACGTTTAAGAAAGTGCAGCGTTTTTGACGTAAAATTCGTTGCCCTGAGCCACAACACAAAGCGTGGTGCTGCCTTAGGCGGAATCTTAAACGCAGAACTTTTAAAGGCAAAAGGATTTTTTGAAGACTAAAAATCGTTTTGAATAGGTTTTGTTTTTGATTTTTTAATAAATGAGCAAATGCAAATTTTAGTATATTAAAATGTCAAATAGCCGTAGGAGACTATTCTGTAAATTACCGCCACGGATGGCGGATATAGACGAGCAAAAACTTTTAAAAAGTTTTTGCAATAAAGAAAATGGCAGGATGGCATTTTCTTTATTATGGTTCTCGACGAGAGGCTATTTGATAAAATTTTATATTTGAACTGCTGATTAAGGATGGATAAAAAAATGGAAAAAAAATTCCCGCTGAATAATGAAGAATTAAAGAAACTTACACAGACTTTTCCAACGCCTTTTTATCTTTATGACGAAAAAGCAATCCGCGAAAACATGCGTAAGTTTACAAAGGCATTTTCGATTTTTCCGAAATTCCGTGAACATTTTGCAGTAAAAGCCTGTCCGAATCCGTATATTTTAAAAATTCTTGCAGAAGAAGGTTGCGGTGGCGACTGTTCTAGTCTGCCTGAACTTATGCTCTGCGAAATTTCTGGAATTAAAACAGACAGGGTTATTTTTACTTCCAACGAAACTCCAGCAGGTGAGTTTAAATATGCTTACGCAAACGGAAATATAATCAACCTGGACGATTTTACTCATATTGAATTTCTTGAAAAAACACTCGGAAAACTGCCGGAAACCCTGTGCTTCCGCTATAATCCGGGCCCTGCAAAACACGGCTGCAATTCGATTATCGGAAAGCCGGAAGAAGCAAAGTACGGTCTTACCCGTGAACAGATGATTGAAGCCTACAAAGTTTGTAAGGCAAAAGGCGTAAAACACTTTGGTCTGCACACGATGGTCGCTTCTAACGAACTTAACCCGGACTTTTTTGTTGATACTGCAAAGCTTGTTTTTGAACTTGCTGTTGAAGTAAAGGAAAAGACCGGCGTTTGCATTGAATTTGTTGACTTAGGCGGAGGACTTGGAATTCCGTACAAGCCGGATCAGGTTGCCGTTGACTATGATGTTGTTGCAAAGGGAATCCGCGCAGAATACGACAGAACAATTGTTCCTGCCGGACTTGACCCGCTCGGCATTTACTGGGAATGCGGGCGCCCGATTACAGGTCCTTACGGCTACCTTGTTGCAACTGCAATCCACGAAAAGCACATCTACCGCGAATACATTGGGCTTGATTCCTGCATGGCAGACTTAATGCGCCCTGGAATGTACGGCTCTTATCACGAAGTTACTGTAAGCGGCAAAGAAAATGCACCGAAAGACCACGTTTACGATGTTGTCGGTTCATTGTGCGAAAACTGCGACAAATTTGCAGTTCAGCGCCCGCTCCCGGAAATTAAGCCTGGCGACCTTGTAATAATCCACGACGCCGGAGCACACGGAAGGGCAATGGGCTTTAACTACAACGGCAAATTGCGCTGCGGAGAACTTCTTTTGCGTACAGATGGAAGTGTAAAAGAGATTCGCCGCCGGGAAACGATAAACGATCTTTTTGCAACTCTTGATCTTGAAGGTGTAGAAAGTTTTAAATAAGTTAATGGCATCTGTAAAAAATCATTTTTAATGTTTTTTTTACAGACCCCCTGCGAAGTTTAACTAAGAGGACTTGATAAAAGTTCAACTTACAAATGCCTGTGGAAGAACTTTTTTTAATGTCCCTTTTAGCCAGCTAAAGCAATAAAAACGGAGAATTTTTGCAGTAATGAGTGAGAGCAGTACAGAAATAAAAGCGTTTGGAATTAAAAAGACAATTCTTGTTGTAGACGATATAGAAATAAACAGATCAATGCTTGCTTCAATCCTGGAAGATGCCTATCAGGTTCAGGAAGCATGCGACGGACAGCAGGCAATTGATGTCCTGAAAAATGCCGGCGACGACATTGTTCTTGTGCTTCTTGACCTTGTAATGCCAAACGTAAGCGGCTACGAAGTAATGAATTTTATGAAAGAAGCCGGACTGCTTCTGAAAATTCCCGTAATTGTAATAAGTGCAGAAGATGACATAAAAACAGAGCGCGAATGTTTAAACCTGGGGGCTTCTGATTTTGTCCGCAAACCGTTTGACAGGGCGACTGTAAAGAACCGCGTAAAGAATCTTGCAGAACTGTTCAGCTATAAAAATCAGCTTGAAGAGCTTGTAAATGTTCAGACTGAAGGAATTGACCGCCAGAATAAACTTTTGCAGAAACAGTCAAAAAAGATAAAGGAAATAAACGAAAGGATTACAGAAGTTCTCGGTACAATCGTTGAATACCGCCACTACGAAACCGGAAACCACATTAAAAGGGTAAAGCATTTTACAAAACTTCTTGCAGAAGAAGTAAGCAGAGAATGCCCGGAATATTCACTTACTCCGGAAAAAATTGAAATAATTTCAGAAGCAAGTGCCCTCCACGATATTGGAAAAATCGCCATAAAAGATTCTGTTCTGTTAAAGCCTGGAAAACTTACTCCAGAAGAATTTGAACAGATAAAAACTCATACAACTAAAGGCTACGAAATTCTCTGCAATTTTATTGATATCTGGGATCCTTCTTACACTGATATCTGCAAAAAAATTGCCTTGTACCACCACGAACGCTACGACGGAAAAGGTTATCCTTCCGGCCTTATGGGAGAAGACATTCCTCTTGAAGCTCAGCTTGTAGGACTTGCCGATGTTTACGATGCTTTAACGACAAAGCGCGTTTATAAAGACGCCTACGAAATGCAAAAGGCTTTCAATATGATTTTAGACGGGGAATGTGGAGTATTTTCTCCAAAACTGATAAATGCCTTTAAAAACTGCAAAACTGATTTTGAACAGCTTGCCCATGAATATAAAGAAAGTTCTGGAGGGGAGGTGAGCGAATGAACGTAAAAGAGTTTTACGAAAGTGCCGGCGGAAGTTATGAAGACGTTCTTGAGCGTTTTGGAACGGAAGCCCTTATAAAAAAATTCCTGATAAAATTTTTAGACGATAAAAGTTTTTCTACACTTGAGCAGAAAATTCAATCTTCTGCTCAGGATGTTCAGGAAAAATTCAGGGCGTGTCATACCTTAAAAGGCGTGTGCCTTAATCTTGGACTTGACTGCCTTTGTAAGCCTGTAATTGCCCTTACAGAAGTTTTCCGCTCTGGTTCAACAGACAACGAAGAAGCTTTATTTAACGAAATAAAAAATCAGTATGAGAATGTCTGTAAAAATCTAAAAACTCTTGAGTAAAAACATTCAATGAACTTAAGAAATAGTTTTTTCTTCACTCATTTTAAAATCCTTTTTTTCTCATTTTTCTTCTCTTTTTTTGTTACCGCAGGAATTTTTTCTGCTGAATCTAATGGCTCTCAATCAAAAGAAGGATTGCTCCTGCCTTTACCTTCTGCTGCCCCTTTTACTGAGTCAAAAAGAGCACTGAGTCATTTTGCTAAAGGCGAAAAAGCAGTCCGTGTCGGTTACTACTATGACGAGCGTTTTTTAACAGGCCTCGACGACGAAGAATACAAAGAAGGGTTCGGCTATGAGTACCTGCAGAAAGTTTCTTATTTTACGCGCTGGCATTACGACTACGTTTACGGCACTTTTAACGAACTTTTTGAAAAATTAAAATCCGGCAAAATCGACCTTTTAGCCGGCGTAATGGACAAAAAAGAACGCCGCAGTCAGATTCTTTATTCTGATTATGTTATGGCAAGCGAAGGCGGAGTTGACTATTACGTCTGTGCTGCAAAATCCCGCCCTGATTTAATCCAGGAACTTAATTCCGCACTGGAAGAAATTTATAAGGAAAATCCTTTTTTTACAGACGATTTATACAGAAAATATTTACGGATTGTAAAACTTCATTCACCAGAATTTTACGAATCTGACGAATTTGTTTCTAATTTAACAAAGCTTAAAATCGGTTATTTTAATAATTATCTTCCGTTCAGCTTAAAAGACAATTTTGGCAATGCAACAGGTGCGGTTGTTGATATTGCAAATGCTGTTTTTGAAAATTTAGGACTGCTGAATAAAATCCAGCTTGAATACACAGGTTTTGATGATTATGCAGAACTTTTGCAGGCCGTAAATGATGGAATAATTGATGTCGCGTTTCCTGTCATAAACAATTCGTGGTTTGCAGAACACAATAATCTTTATCTTTCTAAGGTTCTGCTTAATTCCGGCATGAACCTTGCCTATATCGATTCTTACAGCGAAGATTTAACAAAAAGCATTGCCGTAAACCGCAACAACCGCATTCAGTTTTTTTATGCAACCCGCCACTGGCCTGAGGCAGAAATCGTTCTCTGCGATTCAATTGACGACTGTCTTGAGGCTGTCCTGGAAGGAACTGCTTCGAGCACTCTTATCAATGCACTGCGCTCTGGAACAATTTTAAAGAACCGCATTTACAACGACATTCTTTTTCAGCCGCTTTTAGAATCTGAAGAATTCTGTTTTGCCGTAAAAAACGGAAACACGGAACTTCTTGCTCTTTTAAACCGCGGAATCGGTCTTCTGGACAGAGATTTTGGTTTTAACGTTACCTGCAATTACACGGATTCGCTTTATAAATACACTTTTATAGATTTTTTAGGCGATAATATTAGTGCCGTTCTTGTGGCTGCCATTATTCTTGTCTGGCTTGTAGCTTTGTTCTTTGTTGTCCGCCAGCATCGCCTGAAAATGCAGACATTAAAAGATAAAAAAGTCCAGTTCCAGTTAAAAACCGCTTTAACAAATGCAAATGTTGCAAACAAGGCAAAAACAGACTTTTTAAACAATGTTTCGCACGATATCCGCACCCCAATGAACGCAATAATCGGTTTTACGACACTTGCCCGGGATAATCTTGAAGACACGCAGAAATTAAAATCTTACCTCGAAAAAATAACAAAGGCCGGAAATCATCTTTTGCGCCTTATAAATGATATTCTGGACATGAGCCGGATAGAAAGCGGGCAGGTTCAGATTGAAGAAACTGAATGTAAAATTTCAGAAATTGTAGAAAATATCGAATCAATAATTTCAACCGAAGCTGCAAAACGCGGACAAACCTTAAAAGTTCAGCTAAAAAATCTGCACAACGACAGAGTTTACTGCGACAAAACAAGGCTAGAGCAGATTCTCCTTAATATTCTCTATAATTCCGTAAAATATACTCCAAATACAGGAACGATTGAATTTTTGGTTCAGGAAATTCCTGCACAAAATGAGGAACTTACAGAAACAGCGTCTTCAGGAGGCTCAGATTCTCTAGGTTCTGCAAAATCTGCAGTTTCTGCAGAAAACCCAACATTTAATTTTACGATAAAAGACAACGGAATCGGCATGAGTGAAGGCTTCCTTGACCATATTTTTGAACCGTTTGCACGCGAAAAAAACACTACAAAAAGCCGGATTGCAGGAACCGGGCTTGGAATGAGCATTACAAAATACCTGTGCGACTTAATGGGCGCAAAAATTGACATTCAAAGCCACAAAAATGAAGGAACACAGGTTAGCGTAACAATAAAAATGCGCAGGGCAGAAAAAGCAATTTCTGCACAAAAAACGGACAAAACAGATACAACAGAAAAAGCTCTGCCTGTTACAGATTTTAAAGGCGTAAAAATCCTTCTTGCAGAAGACAACGAATTAAATGCAGAAATTGCAACAGCAATGCTTGAGCGCACGGGAGCCGACGTAATCGTTGCAGAAGACGGACTTAAGGCTCTAAAAACTTTTGAAGAATCTCCACAAAATTACTTTGACCTTATTTTTATGGACATTCAGATGCCACGGCTCGACGGTTACGAAACAACTCAAAAAATCCGTGCACTTTCGCGCACAGACGCAAAAACAATCCCGATTATTGCAATGACAGCCAACGCCTTTGAAGACGACAGACAGAACGCCTTAAGCTCGGGAATGAACGCTTATCTTGCAAAGCCGATCCGCATAAACCTTTTGTACGAAGTTATGGCTAAATTTCTGCCGCTGCGTTCTGTCTGAAAATTCTGTTAAAATTCCGGCGGGCAGACAAAATGCATTCTTTCTTTTGTGCGCGGATGTGTAAATTCAAGTTCAAAAGCATGCAGTAAAAGCCGCTCTCCTTCTTCGCATTTTCCGTAAAGCGTGTCACCGATTATCGGCACTCCAAAACCGTGAACGTCGCTTGCAGCAAGCCGCAGCTGGTGGGTTCTTCCCGTGTGAGGAATAAAAATAACGCGGGTTGCAGGCCTTCTGCTTTTGTCCGGGGCAGTGTAGTATTCAACATTTTTTATCTGCCACTGGGTAACTGCATTTTTTCCGTAAACTTCGTCCCAGATCTGGTGCGGGCGGTTTTCTAAATCTACCCTGAAAAAAAGTTCCATTGTGCCTTCTTTTGCAATTCCTTTTTTTGCAAGAATTCCATCAACTAAGGCAACATATTTCTTAAAAACTTCCTTCTGTTCAAACTGTCTGTTTAATTCCCTGTGAGCCTCTTTTGTAAAGGCAAGAACTAAAAGTCCGCTTGTTTCCATATCAAGACGATGCACCGACGGCTGTTCTATGCAGTCTGGAAAAAGTCTTTTTACGCGGTTTACAATGCAGTCCTGTTTTTCAGGTCCACGTCCAGGCACGCTCAAAATTCCGCTTTGTTTGTTTACGACAATAATGTCGCTGTCCCTGTAAATGATTTTTATTCCTAGAATTTCAGGCAGAATCAGTGAACATCTGGCGTCGCACGGCGTGTAAAGTTTTATCTTACTGTTCTGGGCGTTCCGGCACTGAGTGCCGTCGCGCTTTTCGTGGTTCCGCGCATTAAGCGCTTCAATGTTTTCTGTCAGCCGCCCTGCGTCTGTCAGAAAACATCGCCTTGCGGCGCCACTACAATCGCTAACGCCTGTATCTTCATTTAATGCAAAATGAATTTTTGTTTCTGCCATGCTTACAGGCGTAAGTTCGTTTTTAAAGGCATAGCTTAAAAGTTTCGGGGCACAGCAGTCGCCTGTTCCTGTCGGAGGCAGTTTTTTATTTTTGTCGTAATTTAAAATTTCCAGAAGAGAGCGTTTTCTGCCGTCTGCACAGTAAAAAAAATACTTTTTAAAAACGTTTAATAATGACTCGTCGCAGAGTTTAGTGCGCAGCTTTTTTAATTCCCTTATTTTTTCTTTTTCTGCATTTTCTGCTTCAAGCTTTAAAATTTCATCCGTCAACTGATGAATTAAAAGATCGTTTTTTTCTAAGGCTTCTAGAATATCTTTTGCACTTACAACCGGTTCAACAAAGGTGGCGCAAAGTTCACCCCGTAAAAAGCAGCTTATTCCAGAGAGTGTAATCAGATTTTTTAAATTGCCGGCTTTATCTTTACAGACAAGAACGCCCATCATGACAAGAGAAGTGTCTCTCTCGTCAGAAGGGCGGGCCTGGCGCACTAAAGTAAGTGTTTTGTTTTTTAGTGCGTCAACTGTAGAACTTAAAACTTCTAAAGCCAGCGTTTCGTCAAATGGCGCAAACAAGGCTTTTATTTTTTGAGAAGGGCAGCAAACGGATTGTATGTGTCTCCGTCGTCATCGCTTTGAGAAGACATGTAAGTCTGTGTTTCCTGGTCCTGTTCAACTGAACTTGCCGGCGCAAGGGAAATTCTTTTGTTTGCAGAATCAATTTTCTGTACGACAACTGCAAATTCCTGCCCGATTGAATATTTTTTGCTCAAATTGGTAGAAGTGCTTATGTTGTCGAGTTCGCTTATGTGTACAAGTCCGTCAATTCCCGGCAAAAGATTTACAAAAAGTCCGAATCCTGCAATGCGCACGATTTTTCCGTCAATTTTCTGTCCGGCTTTTAACTTTTCTGTAACGCTTTCCCATGGATCTTTTTCCAAAGCTTTTAAACTTAAACTTACCTTTGAGCGGTCCGGATGAACTGTGTTCCAGTCTGTTTTTATAACTTTTAATTCAAGTTCCTGCCCAGCGCTTAAAACATCTTCAACGTTTGTTACTCTCTGGTGGCTTATTTCGCTTACAGGAAGCAAAGCCTGGAATCCGTCAATGTCAATAAAAGCTCCATAAGACTGAATAGATTTTACGCTTCCTTTTACAATGCTTCCTTCTGTAAGTTTTGTCGAAAGTGAATTAACCTTGTCGTTTTCTTTTTGTTCTTCAAATCTGCGGTTAGAAACAATAATGTTTTTTCCGTCATTTTTGTATTCGGCAATTACGAATGTAAGGTTTCTGCCGATGTATTCTGCAGGTTCGAGGCGGTTTTTATAGCCCATCTGGCTGTATGGACAGAATGCGCGGCTTGTTCCGAGTTTTACTTCAAATCCGCCCTTTATTTCTTTTTCTACATGTCCTTCTACCGGCAGCCCTGATTTAAATGCATTTTCCAAAACTTCCAGTCCTGCATTTTCGCCCTTGAGTTTTGTCGTAAAATGCAGTTCGTCGCGGTTTGAACTTACAAAATAAACCTTTATTCTGTCGCCTTCGTTTATTGTGCATTTTCCGTTTTCACCGATAAATTCAGCCTTGTCAACAAAGCCTTCACTTTTTAAGCCTAAATCAATAAAAACTGTGTCATTAGAAATCTGAACAACTGTAGTTTCAATTTCTTCGCCAATATCAAATTGTGCCATTTTCTTCCTCAATTTAAAAATTTTGTAATGCTTTTATTCTATAGTTATCTGCTTTTTTGTTCAAATCTGCCTGTTATTAAGCTGTAGGCAACTGAACCCGGTCCTGGAATTTTGGGAAGTTTGTCCGGCGAAAACCAGTCTGCTCCTGCAAGTTCATCTTCCTGGATTTTTATTTCGCCGCTTTCCCAGTCGCAGCAGAAAGCAAGCATGAGCTGGTCTGGATACGGCCAGGCCTGGCTGCCTGCATAGCGGATATTTTTTACTTTTAAGCCTGTTTCTTCAAAAACTTCGCGTCTGACAGTCTGTTCAATTGTTTCTCCTGTTTCGACAAAGCCTGCAATGCACGTAAAAAGTCCTTTTGTGCGGTTTTTGTGTTCTGCCAGAAGAATTTTTTCTCCTTTGTGAACAAGAATTATTACTGCAGGTTCAATCTGTGGAAAATACTGTGTGCCGCAGTTTGTGCATCTTCTTGCAACAAAATCAGGATCGTCTTCCAGCGGAAAACCACAGCAGGAACAGAATCTTTTATTTTTGCGGAAGTTTAAAAGTCCCTTTGCCCTTGCAGCCTTTGTTACAATGCGCGGATTTTCTTTTGCAAGATAAAAATATTCCCGTAATGGAATCTCTGTGCACGAAGCTGGTGTCGGGCAGTCTTTTTCAAGTTCAATTGCCGAAAAATCATATTCTTCATCGTTGAACCAGTCGCTGGCAACGTTTAGCTCAAAACATTTATTAAGTACGGTTTCGTCCGGAAGGTTTTTGCCCTGCAGAATTATGTTGTTTCCGCAGAAGACGAAATGGTCATGTAAAAAAAAGTCCAGTTTTTTAGAAATCAATGCCATAAATTAAGGATAACACGGTTTTTATTTATACGGAAATCTAATTTTGTTATAATTTTTAACAGTTGATTGCTAGATTGACTGCCGGAGTTTTGTATGAAGCGTAAATTTTCTTTAAATGTATTTTTTATTTTTGCTGTTTCTTCCTTATTTTTCAGCTGCACAAACCTGGAAGAAAAAGAAAACGTGGCAGAGTCTGAAAATCAGGATTTTGTAATTCAGTTTTATGACGAAAACCTTAAAAGCTCTTCTTCTGAAGCCCGCATAATCCGCCCTTTTACTTCTGCTGAACTTTCTTTGGTAAGTGTCTGGAATATTTCTTTTACGGATTTATCTGATTCTTCAAACAGTTTTACGCTTTCTACCGCTGACAGTGCTTCTGGAACTGAGTCTTATGCAGTTCTTTCTGATTCAACTGTAACGCTTAAACGTATTCCAGAATTAACCTATAAAATTGAAGTTGAAGGCAGTTTTACAGAAGATTCTTCTACAGCTTCTTTTTACGGAAGTCTTGCAAGTGTTACTGTCGGCTCTGGAGTAAGTTCTGTTTCAATTCCTGTCGGATTAAAGAAAAGTGGGACCGGTTCTCTTGCCTTAACTTTTACTGATTCTGAATCGGCTCTTTCAAACTGTTATTCAAAAATAAAACTTTATCTTGAGAGTATTACAGGCACTGCCAGTTACGATTTTGAAGTTTCGGCTTCTCCAGACGATACAGGCGGATTTGTTTATTCTTCAACTGCCGGCACTTTTACACTTACAAAATCAGAAATTCCTTCCGGCTATTATAGAATTACATTTTCTTATGAATCTGACTCTGGTGAAAGCGGTTTTAAAGTTTCAATTCCGGAACAATACAGAACTGTAGAAGTTGTTGACGGAGCAGAAACTAAAAATTCTGATGAAATACCTTTAAGCATTGCATATGAAAAAAATTACTATGCAACAAATTCTTCTTCTGCAGAAAAGAAAAACGGTCTGGCCGTATCTTCTAAAAAATATTTAAAATCTCTTTTAGCTTTAATTGCAGAAAAAGTAGAAAACAGCAGCCTGGAAGAATCTTCCGTAAACATTTACATGGGAGAAGAAATCCCGGAAATTGACGCAGATACTTATTCAATTTTAGTAAACGCAATTAAAGCAAGCAAAAAATCTTTGCTTCTGGGAATTTACGGAGATGGTCAGACAGAAAAGAGTTCTCTTACGATAATGAATGCGCCTTCTGATTCTGGTTCTGATGACAGTTTTAACAGTGATATAAATTATTCAATTGTGTTGACCGCAGGCGAAAAGAGTTCAACTTTTAACGTAAACACTCTTACTGCGACACAGGACTCGCCTTTTAGCCTTACTTTTAAAAACGGAGCAAGCCTCGTTGCAGGTGACGGTGAAACTTCCCTTTTAAACGCAGAAATAAAAATAAATGCAATAAAAGAAAATTCAGACGGAAGTAGTGAAGCAAATTATACTGCATACCTGCTTACAGATACTTCTTCTGATTCAGATGTTTCTCCGCTTTTTGAATGTAATTGGACAGTTTCTGACAGTTCAACTTCAACTACAAAAACAACGCCATGTACAGTTTCTTTTGTTTTAAATGATTCTGAAGATTGTGGCTACGAACTTGTTGATAAAACAGACACTGACACTGGCATCTGCAAAACTTATTTTGAGGTTTCTGAGTAAATGTCAAACAGCCGGAGTTGAAGTTTCCTTTTGTTTTGTATCTGAAAAAACATTACGTTGTTGTATTATTACAGGCGGCTTAAATTCGCCTGAAAAACAGAAGGATATTTTATGCGTAAAATTTTAAGGAAGATTTTTCCTTTTCTGCTGGGCTTTGTTCTGGTCCTGTCTTCTTATGCAGAAAAAACAAAGATTGCGGGGCTGTACCGTTATACACTCGACAACGGTCTTGAACTTTTTGTAATGGAAAATGATTCAGCTCCACTGGTTTACATAGAAATTGCGGTGCGTGCGGGAGCTGTTACCCAGACAAAGGAAAATGCAGGACTTTTTCATTTGTATGAACACATGATGTTTAAAGGCAACGCCAGGTACGCAAATCAAAAAGAAGCCTATGCAGCCTTAAACAAAATGGGCGTAAGCGACTGGAACGGAACAACTTCAATTGACCGCGTAAATTATTTTTTTACGATTCCTGCAAAACTTGTCCGCGACGGACTTGAATACTGGTCTTATGCAATAAGAACTCCTTTAATCAACGTTCAGGAACTGGAAAACGAAAAATCTGTTGTTTTATCGGAAATTGAAGGCGGAATGAGTGAACCTGGAAGAATTTTCGGTGCCGGAGTTTTTAAGACTCTTTTTCCTGATTCTCCGTGGAAACTCGATACTTCCGGCTCTCCGCAGATAATAAAAAATGCAACAAGAGAACAGCTGATTCAAATTCAAAAGGAATATTATGTTCCTCAAAATACTGCGCTTTTTGTAGGAGGAGCAGTAAAGGCGGAAGAAGTTTATTCTCTTGTAAAAGAAATTTACGGCGACTGGCAGAACGGAAAAGAAGCTGTAAAAAGTGAAAGTCTTTCTGTGCCTTCAAAAGAGCCTTTTAAGCAGACTCAAAAACTCGTATTCCCTGACTCCAGATGTTCAAAAAACATGAGCCAGCTTGTGTTTTACCTGCGCGGACCAGACGGACAGACAGACGTTAGCGACACTTATGCTGCCGATGTCTGGTCGTATCTTCTGGCAAATCCTTCGGGCAGTTTTGTGACTGATTCTGTTTCAAATGAAGAATTCAATATTCCCGATGCTGATTATATCGGCGGTTCCTACGCAACAATGCGTTCAAGCGGAATGATAAGTTTTTCCTGTGCTTTTTTGAATGACGAAAAACTGTCCGTAGCAGACCGTGCACAGAAAATATTAAATTACTGGAATGCTGATGCCGTCAGCAATATGTTAAAAAGCGGGACCGGCTTTGACGAAGAAGACATTAAAAAGGTAAAAACAAGGCTTGAAGATTCCAGAATTTATTCAATGGAAACTGCGGGCGGATTTTTGAGTTCTCTTTCCGGCGAATGGGCTTCGTGCGGGGCGGATTATTCACTTGAATACGAAAAAAACATTCTTAAAGTTGACAGTAAACAGATTAAAGATTTTGTAGAAAAATACATAAAGAATAAAAGCGGAGTTGCAGTTGTTTTTGTAAATCCTGAATATTACGAAGAAAAAAAAGAAGAATTTAAAAACAACGGCTGGCAGGAATTGAATGCACAGAATGCGCGCTGGTGGAATCCGGGAGAAGAAAAATGAAAAAAATAAACTATAAATTGAATAAACGAAACACAATAAAAGCAGCTGGACCTGTTTTGTTTTTTTTCCTTGCTTCTGTTTTTTTTGCAGGCTGCGCTTCTTCTCCAAAACAGGAAAAAGACGCTTATTATGAAGAAAATTTAAAAGATTTTTCAACATATAAATTAAAAAACGGAATTCCTGTAATTATAAAAAAAACGGGCAGCGGACAGATTTTTGTTTTAAGGACTGTTTTTGAAGGCGGAACACCTTTAATTCCTGCTTCTAAAAGTGGAATTGAAAAACTTACGATGGATTTAATGTTCCACGGAAGTGAAAATTATTCCTATGAAGATATTTTAAATATGCAGTACAACACTTCGTTTTCGATGAACAATTCTAGCGGTCGCGATTATTCTGTTGCCGGCATAAAATGTCTTGATAAAGACGTGGACAGCGTGCTTGCCGTTTATTCGGATTCGATTTTAAATCCTTCATTTTCAGAAAGCGATTTTAAGCAGTTTATGATTAACGAAAATGAAAACCTTGTCCGAACCCTTTCTGATCCAAGCGGGCAGTTAAGCATGGAAATGGAAAAGGCAGTTTTTGGAAACTCTTCTTATTGTGCTTCTGCAAATATTACTGAACAGTCAATAAATTCAATTTCTTTAAGCGATGTCCTTGAATGTCATAAAAAACTTCTTGATTCTTCGAGAATTAAATTTGTTGTTGTTGCAAACCTTGATGGTGCAGGTCAGAAAAAACTTGTAGAAAAACTTGATTCTCTTTTTGGTTCAATTCCAGAGGGTGAATATTCTGCTCCGACCGTAAATAAAATCGGCGTTAGCGGCGAAGACATTTATTTAAAAAACAGACAGGCTGGAACTTCTGCCTACAGTGTCGGCGTGTTTGACTGCCCTGAACGCTATGACGAAGATTACGTTCCTTTTGCCATCAGCCTTATGTATTTAGATGATATTTTCTTTGACGAAGTGCGCGAAAAGGCCGGGGCTGTTTATTCAATAGGAACAGGAGTTCTTGGCGGTAAAGAAATGCTCGGGGCAATAAGTGCATATAAAATCAGTAATCTTGAAAACATTCACGAACTTATTTATAAGGCAATTGATGACTTTCCAGACGAAAATCAGATTGAACTTAAGCTTGAACAGTACAAAAACAAATACATAACGACGCTTTTTGATTCAAGCCAGAATGCAACAGGCCTTGCTGCAAATATTATTACTTCTGTTGAATATTCCGGAAATCCTGAAACTTACTTAAAGCGTTCTGCGCAGGTGCAGGCTGTAACTGCAAAAGATGTCAGAACTGCTTACGAAAAATACTTTGCAAAAGAAAATAAAATTCTCTGGATAACGGTAAGCCAGTAAAAATTGCTGATTTGATTGAGCAGAACTATTTTTTTTATTATTATGGAACAGAAATTTTTTTTAATTTGAGGTTAATTTTATGGAAAATATCAAGGAAGTCCGCGTACGCTATGCACCTTCTCCAACAGGAATGCAGCACATTG
>CAVEBK010000040.1:0-21428 GCA_963613915.1 uncultured Collinsella sp. | reverse complement strand
AAAAATAGAATGACGTTGTGTTTTAATTCTTAGATATTTTATCTGGAGACTTATTTTGATAGAAAAATTTGCAGACATTTCACTTTCTTCTCTTGAAGCTCTTGCAGATGTAATGAGCGAATGCACTGATTCTTTTTTGTTTATTTTAAATTCGCAGGAAGATTCAATTTTTGTTTCTGAACAGGCAAGTGCTTTTTTTGATTTTCCTGGTAAAAAGTTTGGTCATGCGATCGAAACAATTTCGCGGCAGGTTTTTAGAGATGACGAAAATGTTTTTTCTAACGAAATCCGGAAAATTACAGATAAAGTAAAAGATTCCTTTAATTTGAATTTCCGCATAATGAATAAATCAAATGTTCCTGTCTGGGTAAACATGCGTGGCAGTGTTGTCTGCACTGGAGAAGACAATACAAGAATTTTGCTCGGAAGAATTGCGATTAACGAAGATGTCATTCAGCTTGATGAACTTACAAAGCTTCCCACGGAAAGACAGCTTAGAAAAGATTTTGACCAGTTTTATAAACACGAAAAAAAAATAAGCGGTTTTATTTTTAAAGTTGATGTCGATAAAATGGGCGAAATTAACGAACAGTTTGGAAGCAAAACCGGGGATTTTGTTCTTTCGCTTATTTCTGACTGTATAAAACGAAGCGTAAAGGGAATTGCAAGTGCATATAAACTGAACAGCGATGAATTTCTGTGCATGAATTTAACAGATGGAAATGCCCTTGATGCAAAAATGCTTTACGAAAAGATAAAGCGTTCAATTTCTGATATTGAACAGAAAATTGACTATGAGGTTGTATTCACGGTTTCGGCGGGAGTTGTTGCTTTTGCCAATGACCAGAGCCAGCTTGATGAATTGCTTAAAAAAGTAAATTACACGGTAAATGTTGCAAAAGATAAGGGACGGAATAAATTTTTAACTTTTAATGCGGTTGAATATGCTCATCATATGCGTGATTTAAAACTGCAGGAATTATTCAGACGCTCTGTCCGCGAAGGCTGCAAAGGATTTGAATTATTCTATCAGCCGGTTGTTGATGCAAAAAATATTTATCTTGATAAAGATAAAACGATTACAAATGTAATTGGTGCAGAAGGACTTTTGCGTTTTTCAAGCCCGGAATGTGGAGTAATTACGCCAGATGAATTTATTCCGATTCTCGAAAAAACAGGCTTGATTATTCCTGTGAGCCGTTGGATTTTGAAAACAGGTTTTTCCCAGTGTTATGAATGGAATAAGGTTCAGAAAGATTTTCATATGAGTTTGAATCTTTCGTACATTCATGTAAAAAAAGGCGAAGTCTTGTCGGATGTTCAGCTTGCATTGGGCAATACTGGAGTAAATCCAGAAAACATTACTCTTGAACTGACAGAAAGCGGTTACATGGACAACACTCAGGAATTACAGGCACTTGTAAATAAAATCACTCTTCTTGGAATAAAAGTTGACATTGACGACTTTGGAACTGGATTTTCAAATTTGCGTTACCTGCAGTATCTGCATGCGTACACCTTAAAACTTGACTATTCATTTGTTCACAAGGCAACTGGCGGAGACCAGGGCGACAGTTCTGTAATTAAACATATTACCGAAATGGCCCATGAACTTAATATGAAAGTCTGCATGGAAGGTGTTGAAGTAGAAAGCGACATTGCAAAACTTCAGGTTTATTCTCCAGACAAGTTCCAGGGATTTTATTTTGGCCGCCCGTGCAAAGCTGCGCAATTCAGGGAAAACTATCTGCGCTCAGACAATCTCTTTGAAAAATAATATGGATGTTGAGCGCCGAGACGCTCAAAGCTAGATAAAGTGTTTAACTTCAACGTGTTCAAACTGCTTTGTTTTTACGGCTACGATGTAAGTTCCAAAGACTGCGGAAACTGCATCAAAGGCAGCTGCAAAACTGCAGAAAACCGGAGCTGCAGGGCGCAAAAGAAGATAGCCGGCTTCAAAACCTCTGCCGTACATTGTGCAGAGAACTGTTAAAGCAATAAAAGTTCCGCCGGAAGGAAGTGAACTTAAAACCAGAGAAATTGCAAAGGCTGCAACAAAAATCCACAGAATATCAAATGCCGAATAACCAAGGCTTGAATAAGAGCGCAGAATCATTACAAAACAGATTGAATTAACAAGAGCTGTTCCGCCACGGGCAAAAATAGAAAAAAGCGGAATTGCAACGTCAGAAACCGGCTGATGTGCCCCAAGACTTTCGCGGACATGGCGAAGGTTTACTGGAACAGACAGATTTGAGTCGCCTGAGAAAAATGCAGAAATAACCGGTGTTATGCATGCGTACATTACATGGTGCGGATGCTGGTCGTTGCAAAGAAAGCGGATAATCAGCGGATAAATTAAGCCTAAAACGAGGATAAAATCTACAAGCAGCATTATAAACAGCGGCGTATATGTCCCAGCTGCAAAAATTGAACGTGATGTAACCATCCAGTATGCAGAAATGGCAATCATTCCTACACAGAGCCATTCAATAAAAAATGACATGATTGAATAGCAGAGTTTTGCTGCAGATTCTAGAAATTGAATTACAGGCTTTGAAGAAGTCTGGTCGGTTGTACAGCCTGCTCCGGCAAATCCTGCAAAAATGAAGCATGGAAGAAGATAAGCTCCGTGCAAAACAGCTTCGAAGCCTGAATATGGGAAAAACTGCATTATTAAATTCTTTAAGTCTAATGCAGGAAGATTTGACATTTTTTCGCCGGTAATCGGAATACGCGGAAGTTTTACGATTAAAATGGAAAGCAGGGCAAGAACAGTTAAGATTAAGGTTGAACCAAGAATCGTAACAACTGTCCAGAGTGCTGTTTTTGCAAGCATTTTGGAACTTCTTAACTTAAAGACTGCTGTTGAAATTCCAAAAAACAAAAGCGGAAGAAGCGTATAACGGCCAAATCGGACAGCAAATTCACTTACAGATGAAAGAATCGAAGTTACGAGAGGGCTTTCCGACGGAAGAATGAATGCCGTCGCAATTCCAAGAATTATTGCAATTAAATATTTTATCCAGAGTTTCATGCAAAAAATTATAGTAAAAAAAGCCTCCCTTTGCCATATATAACGGCAATTGATATAATCTAAAGTCTATGGACAAAACAATTCTAATTGCAGGTAAAGATTTTCCTGCTGGAAAAGATCTTGCTTCTGCTGCAGTTTTGCATGGAAGAACTGCTGTAATTACTGCCGGACAGGCATCTGCAGAAAAACTTACTCAGGACGGTTCAGTTCAGGTTGTGTGGAATAAGGGCTCTGCCTTATCTTCTCGTTCGCTTGTAATTTCTGCATTAAACCAGAACGGACATTTAGACGAAGTTGTTTTTGTTTTTGATGAAGAATTTTTTGCTCCAAAATATGGAAGCTTAGGTCCTGCAGAAACTAACCGTGCCTGTGATGAACTTATTCTTTCTTATGAGTATCTTGCAGACGAAGTTTTGCACCGCTTTAGTGAACGCAAGGCGAATGGTCTGGAAAAAAGCCCTGGAAAGATCGTTTTTGTCTATAAGCCGAATAAAAATCAGGCGGATGTTGTAAAAAATCCAAACCTGCAGGCAGAAACAAAAACTGTTTCAAAAATCCTGGTTGCAGTTGCTTCGAGTGCATTTAAGGCTTTTGCCGAAAATTTTGCAGCTTCAATCTGCGACAGCGAAGACGTAATTCCATTTTTAGTTGAATGTGAACCTTCTAACGAAACTGCCAGAAAAGACAGTTCCCTTATGGGCTGGCTCTGCGAATATTTAGATCAGTTTGACTCATTAAAAAAGAACCTTACAGCAAAACAGAAAATGACATGGATAAAAGCCGGTTCAAAAGCCGGTGGATTTAATCTGTTTAAAAAATAGTGCAGCTATCTGCCTGCTGTTGTGTCATCCCGAACTTGATTCGGGATCTCATTGTAAAACTGATGTACAATAAAAGCATCTTATTTTTAACAAAGAGAGTTGCTGTATGAATGAGTTTTTTCTTTCCTGTGTTTTTAAACTTGCTCTTGCTTATATTGCCGGCTTTGCCTTAGGTTTTGAACGAAAACTGAGGCAGCAGGTTGTCGGCATGCGGACTTTAATTTTAATCTGCGGTTCAACGGCAATGCTTTCGATACTTTCGCAGTGGATTGGAATAAATGCAGAACGTGCTGATTCTGCGAGAATTGCAGCCGGCGTTGTAAGTGGAATCGGTTTTTTGGGTGCCGGCGTAATAATTAAAAACGGACTCAATATTAAAGGTTTAACTTCTGCCGCCGTAATCTGGGCAGATGCTACGATCGGGCTTTGCATTGGCGAAGGTTTGTATATTCCTTCGTTTGTGCTTCTTGTGTTTTTTATTGTTTCCCTGCTTTCTTTGGAAAAGATTGAAGAAAGATGGTTTCCGGCAGGAAGAACTAAATCGCTGAATTTAATTTTTAATACCTGTGAATTTGATATGGAAAAACTGCGCAGCGTTATTTATAAAAACGGTTTTGTTATTACAGATGTTAATATTACTCAGACCTTACATCCTCAGCAGACAGTAATTCATTATTCGGTGCGTGCCCCAAAAATAAACGATTACTCAAAATTTGTAGATGCCCTAAATGCCGTTGCTCCTTTATCTGAATTTTCTATAAGCAGCTAAAAAAACTAGCCCGGATTGAAGCCCCGCCGCAGGCGTTCTGCTGACGGCAGTAAATGCTCAGCATTTGTTGCCGTCAGCAGAATGAAGCGCGCAAGACGCGGAAGGGCGAAAAGCCGGTAAAGACTGAAAAATTTTACTTTTTTAAACTAAAATTTACAGACTGCTTAGCCTGTAAAACTGTCGGTGGCTCCTGATTCCCTTTTTGTAATTTATTGAACAAAATTTTTTAATCGCCTAGAATAATCTGTTATGCAATTTGATAATCCTTTAATCGTTCAAAGTGACAGAACACTGCTTCTTGATGTACATGCTCCGCGCGCAGCTGAATGCCGTAATGCGCTTATTCCTTTTGCTGAACTTGAACGTTCTCCTGAGCACCTGCATACATATCGTCTGACGGCCCTTTCTTTGTGGAATGCTTCCGGGGCTGGTTTTACAGCAGGGCAGGCTATTGAAACCCTGCGTGATTTTGCCCGTTATGACGTTCCTCAGTCGGTGGAATTGTGGATTACGGAAACTGCAGGGCGTTTTGGAAAATTAAGGCTTGTTCAGGGACCGAAGGTAAACGTTCCTTTGACTGGAGATGCTCTCGAAGGTAAAAAAGAAGTAAAACAGATTGAAGAAGAATATCTGTATCTTGTAACGGAAAGTTCGCTTGTTTACAGGGAAATTGGGGCTAGTTCTGTCGGTAAGAAACTTTTAGTTCCGTGTTCGTATGAAGAGCCTGCAAATGTTAAGGCAAAAGACAGGGTTGAATTGTCGGAAAACGAAAAAAAATATTGTTTTATGCTGCATTTGACCGACCGTGGAACTGTAAAACAGGATCTGTTAAAGCTCGGCTGGCCTGTAAAAGATGATGTTCCTTTAGCGGAAGGCGATCCTCTTAACGTAAACTTACGAAAGACAACAAAATCGGGACGTCCCTTTAATTTGCGCACCTACCAGAAAGAAGCGGCTGCTGCCCTTGTTGGAAACAAAGGCCCTGGAACCGGGTTTGGAACGATTGTGCTTCCGTGCGGGGCTGGAAAAACTGTTGTTGGAATGACCGTTATGGACATTTTAAAAACAAATACTCTGATTATTACGACAAATATTTCTGCCGTTCACCAGTGGATAGACGAACTTTTAGATAAAACTGACCTGGATCCGGAACTGATTGCCGAATACACCGGCGAAAACAAGACGATAAAGCCGGTTACTGTGGCAACTTACCAGATTTTAACGTGGAGACCGGAAAAAGACGGACCTTATCCGCATTTTACTCTTTTTAAGGAACGCAACTGGGGACTGATTATTTATGATGAAGTTCACATGCTGCCGGCACCTGTTTTTCGTGTAACTGCAGAGATTCAGGCGATTCGTCGTGTCGGCCTGACTGCAACTTTGGTGCGCGAAGACGGCTGCGAAGGAAATGTTTTTAGTCTGGTCGGTCCAAAACGCTATGATGTTCCGTGGAAAGACCTGGAAGCCTGCGGCTGGATTGCGTCTGCTGAATGTATTGAACTCAGGCTTGATTTGAGCACAGAAAAAGAACTTGAATATGCTGTTGCTCCTTTGCGCAAAAAACACAGGATTGCAAGCGAAAATCCTGAAAAACTCAAGGTTGTAGAAAATCTTGTAAAAGAAAATACAGAAGATAAAATTCTTGTAATCGGGCAGTATCTTGAACAGCTTGCTGAAATTTCAAAACTGCTGAATGCTCCGATCATTACCGGCAAAACTCCCAACGAAGAGCGCGATCAGATTTACGCAAAATTCCGCTCGGGCGAAATAAGGGTT
This sequence comes from uncultured Collinsella sp., assembly GCA_963613915.1. Classification (GTDB taxonomy): domain Bacteria; phylum Spirochaetota; class Spirochaetia; order Treponematales; family Treponemataceae; genus Treponema_D. Next base: position 15,022 of record CAVEBK010000040.1, on the reverse strand, counting down.
TTAGTTGTAAGCAAGGTTGCAAATTTTGCGATTGATTTGCCGGATGCAAGTATGGCGATTCAGGTGAGCGGAACGTTTGGAAGCCGCCAGGAAGAAGCTCAGCGCCTGGGAAGAATCCTGCGCCCAAAAGAAAGAAAAAGCCGGTTTTTTACGCTTATTACGCGCAATACGGTTGAAGAAGATTTTGGTTCTAACAGACAGAAATTCCTTGCAGAGCAGGGATATGCATATAAGGTTGTGAGGATTTCTGCTTCTAATGAGCTGGCACTTGCAGACGAAGAGGTTTGATGCGAGCTGTGGGATATAAAAATGTTCTTTATTCGGGAGGAAAGAATGATAAATGTAGATCCAAAAGTTCAGAGAATAATTGACTGGCGCGAAAGTTTTATTACGCTGCCGGATAATCACTTTTTTGAATTGATTAGAATGTACCTTGGTGAAATTCATTCTCCGTTTAACAAGCAGAAACTGATTGAACAGCTTGGAGCTTTTTTACGGAAGGAAGAAAACAGACGCACAATCGTAAATCTTTTATCGGAAAGCGATATTTTAATCCTTGCGACAGTTTATTACATTCCAAATGCTACAACCGAAAAACTTTCAAACTTTTTTGCAGGAACAATCAATTTTGCAAAACTTTATGAGCGTCTTTTAAATCTTGAAGAACGTCTTTTAATCTACCGTCATGGCGACAAAAATACACGCAAAACTTTAATTTCGTTGAATCCAATGCTCGAAGATGAAATCCTGCCGCTTTTGAGCAAAAAAATTCTTCTTCCTCTGCCGGTTCTCGAAAGCCGCAATGAAGAAATTCCTTCTTCGCTTACCCCGGAAAAGCTTGCAGCCTTTGTAAATTATATCGAAGTAAATCCAGGGCTTTGCAAGGCGGATGGAAAATTAAAAAAGAAAGATATTGAAAAGCTGGAAGAGATTTTCGGAAAGAATACTGAACAGTTTTTTGAGTATCTGATCTGTGCCTTTATAAATCTTTCTCTCGTAAAAGAAAGCCTCAATGGTTTTGAAATTGATTTTGAACGCTTAACTGCTTTTAGCGAACTTGAAGAAAAGCTGCAGTACGCGTATCTGTGCGTTGCAAGTAACGGCCGGTTCAGCAGAACAAGCCTTGTAAGCCAGGCAAAGCTTCTGCTCGAAACTGCCAGCGCATTGCCGGCAACTGGTTTTACCCGCGAATGTGTTCTGCGTACTGCATTCCTGCTTTTTGAAAAAAATGATGGAGGAGATTCTTCTCAGCGTGCCTTAGGGGGAGGACGTTTTAATTCAATTCTTGCCCGCGCTAACGAAGAAGAAAACAAGGCTAAAGAAGCCGAAAATCCTTATTCCCTAATGGACAGATTATGTGACTGTGCCTGTGCTTTTGGAATTCTGCAGAATTACGGAAAAGATGAAAACGGTTCGACGGTTTATGTAAAGGGCAGGGTAATGCTCAAAAAGGGAGAAAAATCCGTTAAAGACCTTACAGAAGAAGAACTTCCAAAAGTTTTGAATATTGATGCAGGTTTTAATGTTACGGTTTTTCCAGGACTTTCGTTAAATTCCTTAATTCCGCTCATGCAGATTATGGATTTAAAACAGTTTGACACAGCGGCTGTTTTTGAAATTACCAGAAAGTCGATTATGCGTGCTTTTGACAGCGGACTTAGCGTTAAAGACATCTGTTCAATAATCAGAAAATTCTGCGCATACGAACTGCCGGAAAATCTGCTCGTTAGTATTGAAGACTGGAGCAATTCATATTCATCTGCAAGTTTGTACCGCGGCTATGTGTTAAAGGTTGACGAAAAAAGTTCTGTTCTGGTTCAGCATAATCCTGCAATTGCACCAAAAATTTCTAAGATTATTGCACCTGGAACATTTTTACTTAACGTTGAATCTGACGAAGAAGCTCAGACCTTAATAAAAGACAGCGGCCTGGACTTTATCGGAAGCATTCAGACTCCAAAGACAGAAATTTCCGGGGCTGTTTTTCCTGTGTTCGAAGTAAATACTTTTGCAGGAAGTGCCCTTCTGGGCGGTGGAACTGCACAGCTTAGAAGCGGAGCTATAAATGCCGACGGAACGGTAAACAACGAAACTTACGGAGTTACAACGACCGACGAAGAACGCAAGGAACATTTTGACATGCTTCGCGGGCTTCTGGACAAAATGGCAATTACGCCGGAGCAGCGCGAAGGGCTTCTGCTTAGAATCAACAGAAAAATCATTCTTACACCGCAGCAGCTCAATGCAGACAGCGTAAAGCTTGAACAGATTGAAGCCAACGGAATGGACTATCAGGGCAAGGTTCATGTTGCAGAAAGTGCAATTACGCAGAATATGATGCTCGAACTTGAATTTGACGACAAAAAAATGCCGGACGGAGTTGCAATCATTGTAGGAACTCCGGTTTCTGTAGAAAAAAATCCTGTAGACAGCGTTGTTCACATGATTGTTGAGCCTGAACACGAAGAAAGAACATTCTCTTTAGGCCAGGCAAAAAATGTAAAAAGAATCCGTGGTGCAGTTTTACGCTAAGGAAACCTTTAAAAAACTAACGACAAATATTCTTTTTTACGTTACTATCAATAAGAACAAAATGTAACGGACGTAATTATGGTTTCTGGAATTTTAATTGAAGGTTTTATTTACGCAATTATGGTGCTCGGAGTTTTTATGACATTCCGCGTACTCAATTTTTGCGATATGACAGTTGACGGATCTTTTCCTCTGGGAGCGTGCATTCTTGCAGCCTGCATTACTCATGGCGTGCCGCCGGCTTTAGCTCTTTTGATTGCCTTTGCCGGCGGTGGAATTGCAGGCTTTTTTACAAATCTGATTTTCAGCAAATTAAAAATTCCAGACCTGCTTTCCGGTATTCTGATGATGACAATGCTGTATTCGGTAAACTTACGGATTATGTCAAACCACGCAAATGTTTCGCTTTTGCGCGTAAATACAGTTTTTAAATCGCTGGAAAAAACTTTTCCTGTTCTTGGCGACTGGTCAATCGTAATTTTTATGGCACTTTTTATTGGCGTTTTAACCCTGCTTTTAAATACATTCTTTTCAACAGATTTTGGAAAAACGATGGGAGCACTTGGTTCTAACGTGCAGATGGTTATCAGCCAGGGCGTAGATCCCCGTTATGTTCGTGCAGTTGGAATCTGTTTTGGCGACGGACTTGCAGCCCTTTCCGGGGCAATGTTTGCAATGTATCAGGGATTTGCCGACGTTGGCAGCGGAAGCGGAGTTGTGGTTTCTGGTCTTGCTTCTTTGATGCTTGGAGAATTCCTTCTGCGCTCCCCAAGAATTGAACTGCAGACTTTGCGCGTAATCTTAGGTTCAATTTTGTACCGCGCTTTAATGTACTTTGCCCGCCGTTATGGAAGTGTAATTGGTCTTGGCCCGAACGACTTAAAATTGATTACGGGGCTTTTGATTATCGTGTGCCTTATAATTTCGAATAAAAGCATAATAAATTATTTTAAGGAACACTTAAAACGTCCACAAAACGTTTAGCGGGGGAATTATGCTTGAACTTCAGAATATTGGAATTACTTTTAACAGCGGAACTCCAGACGAAAACAGAGTTTTAGATGGAATTAACCTGAAAATCAACAAAGGTGACTTTATTACGGTGATTGGTTCAAACGGAGCCGGAAAATCAACCCTTTACAATATTATTGCTGGAACTCTAAAACCAACGACCGGCAGACTTTTACTCGACAGAGAAGAAAGCGGAAATGCCCGCGACATTACAAACGACCCTGAATACAAAAGAGCCTGCTACATTGGAAGAATTTTTCAGAATCCGCTTTTGGGAACAGCCGGCAAAATGAGTCTCGAAGACAACCTTGTTATTGCAAGAAAAAAAGGCCCAAAACCTCTTAGAATTTCGCTCAATAATCATCTGCGCGAAACTTTCCGCACTCAGTTAAAAGAACTTAACATGGGGCTCGAAAACCGCCTCAGGGACAATGTTGAACAGTTTTCCGGCGGACAAAGGCAGGCACTTACGCTTTTAATGGCTGTAATGAGCCGCCCGGATCTGCTTCTGCTCGACGAACACACCGCAGCCTTAGATCCTGCCAATGCAGAACTTGTAATGCAGCTTACATTAAAGTTTACGAAGGAATTCAATCTTACGACGATGATGGTAACTCATAATATGCAGCACGCCCTTGATTACGGAAACCGCCTTATTATGATGCACAACCGGAAAATAATTTTTGACGTAAGCGGACAGGAAAAACAGAAACTTACAAAATCAGACTTAATCGATAAGTTCAGACAGCTGAACGTTAATAATGACAATTTGATTTTACAGTAAGAGAATTTTCTGTAATGTGAGCCACGGCTGGCAGATAGCCGTAGCTCACATGCAATTCAATTGCCCGCCACGACCTGACGGAGGGTGCGCACTGATTGACAATTTGTTTCTATTTGTAGTAACATAAAAGCGTAATTACTGGAGGTTTGGTATGAAATCAATAAAAAAAGCAGTTTACGCAGTTGCAGCACTTGGAATGATTTTTGGAACAGTATCCTGTTCCAAAAAAGCAGATAATTCTTCTAAAAAAGTAAAAATCGGTATTGCAAAGATTGTTCAGCATGTTGCCTTAGACGAAGTTGAACAGGGCGTAATTGATTATTTAAAAGACAATGGAATTGATGCAGAATACGATCTTGAAAACGCAAATGGAGACGTAAATACAGCTTCTCAGATTGCCTTAAAATACAAGGAAGAAAAAGTTGACGTTGCAGTCGGAATTGCTACTCCGGTTGCAGTTGCCCTTGCAAATACATTAAAAGATATTCCTGTTGTTTTTGGAACAATTACAGATCCTGTCGGAGCTGGCCTGGTTTCTTCCCTTGAACATGGCGAAGGAAACGTAACGGGAATGAGCGACGCTATTCCAACAGAACAGCACATTGCAATGTTCAAGGAAATCGCAGGAATTAAAACACTCGGCTACATTTATACTTCAAGCGAAGCAAATTCAGTTTCTTCACTTGAACTCGTAAAAAGTGCATGCGAAAAACTCGGACTTGCACTCGTAACTCAGTCAATTACAAATTCCAGCGAAGTAAAACAGGCTGCAGAAACAATTGTTGACAGAGTTGACGGAATTTACCTTACGACAGACAACACAGTATTCAGTGCCCTGGCAAGTCTTGTTCAGATTTTTGAAAAAGCTAAAAAGCCTATTTTCTCTGGCGACGTAACTGGAGCAATGGCAGGCGGTTGTGCAATTGCTTCCGGATTTAACTATTACAAGGCAGGCCGCGCAACCGGCGAAATGGTTCAGCAGATTCTTAACGGCAAAAAGCCTGCAGAACTTCCTGTTCGCTTTATGACAGAACCTTCTGACTTTGACCTTTTGTTTGACCTTGACGCAGCTAAAAACTGTGGAATTACAATTCCTGCAAAATACCTGGAAAGTGCCGACATGATTTTCGAAAACGGCCAGCTTACTAAAAAGTAGAATTGCACGGTAGAATTCGTTTTGGCACCTTGTAAAAAAGATGCCGAAACGAAAAAGATGCTGAATCAACTTCAGCATGACAGGCGGCTGTTATTTCCTGCTATCATTCCCCACGCAGCAGATTTTCTAACGTCTGGCTTACATTCAGTTCTTTTAAGAGCACATTTCTGCTCTTTTGTGTTTTTTGTGCCTGGTTTGTCTGGTCACAACGGTTTTCTTTTTTTACAGCGCGGATCATAAGATTTTTCGGAGTTCCTGCGTCATCAATAAATTCCAGCATCTGAACTTTGTAGCCTTCGCCTTCTAAAAGTTCGCCCCTTACACAATCCGTAACAAGTGCACAGAATCTTTCTTTTATTAAACCGTATTTAAAAAGCGGCTCAAATGCAGAATTTTCTTCTACCGACGACTTTTTTAACTGCAGATTCAACTCGTGCTGGCAGCATGGAACCGACAGAATTGCCAGGGCACCTTTTTTAACAGCGTAGTTGAGCGCATAGTCAGTTGCCGTGTCGCAGGCGTGGAGAGTGATTATAATGTCCGGCTTTTTGTCTTCTCCAAATTGGGCAATGTCGCCGACAGCAAAACTTAAATTCTTTAATTTGAGTTCTTCTGCAATTTTTGAACAGTATTCAATTACGTCTTTTTTTAAGTCCAGCCCGAAAATCTGGCATTCAAGCCCTAAAATTTCCGTTAAATAATATTGAACTGCAAATGTCAGGTAGCTTTTTCCTGAACCAAAATCAACAATGCTCAAAGGCTCCCCGTGTTTTAAAGGCAGAATGTCGTCTAAGGTGTCGCGCAGAATTTCAAGAAAACGGTTTATCTGCCGGAATTTGTCATATTTTGCAGAAATTACCTTTCCTTCCGCCGTCATTATTCCAAGCCGTACCAGAAACGGAATGCTTGAACCTTCGCAAAGAATATAATTTTTTTTGCGGTTAAAAGAATTTTGTGTAAAAAGGTTTTTATAATCTTTATCTGGGCGTCCACTGCAAACCGTTCCGCTTTGCAGTGCCGCGTCTTCCGCACTGCGCCGTCTTGCGCGGCTTATCCCTTCACTTTGTTCCGGGACGGCTTTCGCCGGTGCTGCAACCGCTGACGCAGTCTGTAAATTTTTTACAATTTCAGAAACTTCGTTTTTTTTATTTGCAAGTAAAGTAATTTCCTGGGATTCAGTGCGTTTAATGCAGTTTTTAAAGCAGCGAGGGACATTTTCTTCAATAAACTTTAACGCTTCGGCCGCAGACATTTTTTTATGAAAAACCTGGGTTTTTGTGTAAAGTTCTGCCTGGTAAACGTCAGCAGCAGAAGAAGACAGTTTTATTTTTATACGGATAAAGTCGTTGCCCAGAAAAAGGGCAACGTTTTTAGAAGGTTTAGAAAGAGTTGCGGATAAAAGCATGCAGCAATTCTATATATTTTTCTATATTTTTGCACGCTGGTGAGTGCTAATAAAGTCTAGGTAAGAAAAATCTAAAAATAGCCGTAGCCGAGATATGTAATTGACCGCCACGGATGGCGGATACAGACAGGCAAAAACTTAAAAAGTTTTTGCGAAAAAGAAAATGACAGGACGGCATTTTCTTTTTCGTGTTTCTCGACGAGAGGCTGTTTTTATTTTGGTTCAACCTTGTGTTTAATAAGTAACTTCGCCGTCGTGTGCAAGGATCGTAGAAGAATTAACGTTCTGCAAGGCTGCAATTTTCTGTAAAAGTTCTGAATCGTCGTTTGTGCGGATTTCTACAACCATGTTTATTTTGTTGTTCGAAAAAGCACGGCTTTTTACAGTGTAATATTTGCAGTATTTTTTTATTAAATTCATTATTTCGTTTTCAAGTTCATAGCCGCTGCCACTTACCATAAGAAGTTTTGGAGCCTTTGCCACAGGAATTTTGTCAAAAACAAAAAGCGCAACAGTCAGAATAAATGCCAGAACGCACGAAATCTGGGCAAGACCTGCACCGCAGATTATACCTGTAGAAATTGACCAGAAAAGAAAAACCAGATCCATAGGATCTTTAATTGCAGTCCTGAAACGTACAATCGAAAGGGCACCAACCATACCAAGCGAAATTACAACGCTCGACTGGATCGTAAGAATAACGCCTGCAGTAATTAAAACCAGAGCCGGAAGGGCAATGTTAAACGATTTTGAATAGAAAGTCTTTCTTGTTAAAATTCTATATGCAAAGAAAATATAGAGCGAAAAAAAAGCAGCAATCAGAAAAACTACAAGAATGTTTTCTGGAGTTGCATCGTATCTTGTAAAACCCTGAATAAAAGATTTCTTAAAAATGTCCTTAAATCCCATAACTTTTTTCCTTGAGTAGTTTACTTTTTATAAAAATGCCGGTGAAACACCGCGTAAATCAAATTTCCTGCACAAATAATATTTAGAAAACGAAGTCCATCTCAATGTTCCCATCTGGCAGATTTCGTTTATAAAATCCGGCAAAAGTTCGTCAAATTTTACTTCTACCATATTGGAACCGTCTGGAAAAACTGACCTGAAAGCAGCATTTTCATCAAAAAAAGAAGTAATGTCGCTGGAACTTCTTAAATTTCTGTCAAATGTTATGCGGACGTTGCCTTCTTCATAAATAAAAGGTTCGCGTTCGTACGCAACTATAACAACAGGCTTTAATGCCCTGAACTGCATCTGCGAAATCAGTTTTTTTAAAAGATACGGAGTGTCTGCATTAAACTCAGGAATTTTTCCTGCCATAATTTCTTCAACCGTTTTTAAAGAAACCGGGCACGAAGTTTTTAGGCACATTCCGTGTTCTTTCTGCTTCAGTTCAAGAGAAATTCTTTCTTTTGAACAGTTGTAAATCCTGATGCGGAATTTTTCCCTTGGATCTGTTCCGTCTTCGTTTTCTGTAAAGCAGGTGTTAAAGATGTCGTCAAAATAAATACTGCGGATTGCATATTCTCCGGAAGGTCCCGCGTGTTTGTCATGGAAAAGCACGGTTTCTACCCGGCTTTTTAAGGCAGAGAGCACAATTTCTGGAGAAACATATTTAAATTCGTGTCTGTATTTTGCCATATCTTTTTAGTTACCGAACAGTCGGTAACTTTTCGCCTATTCTACTGTATTTTATTTTTTACTTCAAGATTTATTAACGCATTTTTAAAAATTGAAATTTTTCAACTTTCTGCTATAAAATGAACTTCTATGTTTGATTCAACTTCAAGAGGCCGTCGCCTCGTAATATTTTTTATTCTTTTAGTTTCTTCAGTTACATTCTTTATTTTTTCCAGCATCAACCAGATTACAGAACAACGCTGTCAGGCACTTGGTTTACCAATCTTAAAAATTACTACAAGCAAAAACAAAAATATTACAAAAAAAGATGACTATCTTTCTGCAACTTACCGGATGGGCGAATATTCCGGCAAATGCAGAATCCGCGGACACGGAAACACAACCTGGACAACCCGCGAACTTTACAAGCGGCCATATCTTTTAACACTCGACGACTGCGCTCCACTCGGCGGGCTTACAAGCGGAAAAAAATGGATTTTAATGGCAAATACGGCGGACAAGGCAATCCTGCGCAATTATTATGCAGAACATCTTGCTGCAAAAGTTTTTAACGCCCAGAAATGGTATCCGCAGTCAGCTTTTATAAGTCTTTTTGTAAACGGAAAATATTATGGATTGTACGGCTTAACAGAAAAAGTAGACATGGCAAACGGACGGATTTTAGATGTCTGCGGACCAGGTTCATTCCTTGCCTGCGTAAATTCAAGAATGGACAAGGATTACAATTTTATAACAGACCGTGGAGTAAAATTTTCAATCCGCTCACCACAGGCTTCTCAGGACACTTATTTGCAATGGCAGAAAATCATTCAAACTATGGAAGATACGATTTACAGTGCAAACGACACAGATTTTACCTGGAGCGAAAGTCAACTTGGTAAATACATTGATTTAAATTCTTTTATAGACTGGTTTTTAATCAACGATTTTTCAAAAAATCATGATGCAAAATTTCAGGCGTCATGCTTTATGTACTATAATACCGCCGATTCAAAACTTTACATGGGACCAGCTTGGGATTTTGACCTTGCGTTCGGCAATATTTCGTGGGACGGCTGTGAGCAGACAGACGGATTCTGGGTTTCGACAAACGGCTGGTATCAGAAATTAATGACGCTTTCGCTTTTTAAGGCAGCATTAAAAGAACGCTGGAATGAGCGTAAGGCAGAACTTCTTTCTTCCGTGCAGTGGCTTACGTCGCAGGCAGATTTTTACAAAACAGCAATAGAAACAAATTATAAAGCCTGGCCATTTTTAGGACGCAGACAGTGGCCCCACACAAAAGGCTGGCAAAAACGCAAAACCTATGCTCAGGAATTTGAATATCTTACAGCCTGGATCAAAGACCGCTACAGCTGGTACGACAAAGCAGTAAATGAGTTGTAAAAGATTGCAAAACATGTGTTGAAAACAAGTTTAACATGACGTGCAGCCTTGCGGTTGCTTGCCGAGCTTTGTGTAAAAATTTGCATGAGGTAACTTTGAAAATAAAAAAGGAAACAAAATTTTATGACAATCAACGAAATCTTAAACGACATCAGACAAAACTCAAAAAACACTGCCGAAAAGGGCACTAAATTTGAAACTGTAATCTTAAACTATTTTTTAACTGAAGCAGTTTTTGCAAATCACATAAAACACGCCTGGCTTTGGAGCGATTTTCCTTACCGCAAGGAATTTGGCGGACACGACATTGGAATAGACATTGTCTGCCACACAGACACAGACGAATACTGGGCAGTTCAGTGCAAGTGCTATGACAAGGGCACAACAATCGACAAGAGTGCAGTTGATTCTTTTATTTCAACAAGCGCAAAGTCATTTAGCGACGGACTTGTTACAAAGCATTTTAGCCGCCGCTACTGGGTGGATTCCCTTCCTCTTGCATTGAACAAAAATGCAGAGTTTGCAATGCAAAATCAGACGCCTCCCGTGCAGAGAATTGACTTGAATGATTTAAGTAATTCCACCGTTGACTGGGAAAAAATCTATAAAGGCAAAAACGGAAAAGAAGCCCGCTCAGAACGGAAAGACTTACGCGACCATCAGAAAGAAGCAATAGAAAAGGCAACACAATATTATTGCTCAAATGACCGCGGCAAGATGATTATGGCCTGCGGAAGCGGAAAAACTTTTACTTCTCTCCGGCTTGCAGAAACAATGACTAACGGCAAGGGAAAAATCCTCTTTTTAGTTCCAAGCATTTCCCTTCTTTCGCAAACCCTTATGGCGTGGACAAGCGACGCTGACGAAAAAATCAGCCCGATTTGTATCTGTTCAGATGCTAAAGTTTCTTCTAAAAAGACTGTTGACGATACAGGATTTCTTTCACCAGAAGAACTTGCAGAGCCTGCCACAACGGATGTAGAAAAAATCCGCACGCTTATAAAACAAAAGCAGGAAACAAACCCGGACGGTATGCTTGTAGTATTCAGCACATACCAGTCAATCGATGTAATTTCCAATGCACAGAAGGCAATCGGAAGCGACTTTGTATTTGACCTTATAATCTGCGACGAAGCCCACAGAACTACAGGCGTAACGTTAGAAAACGAAGAAGAAAGCGCATTTGTTCGCGTTCATAAAGATGAATTTATAAAGGCAAAAAAGCGGCTTTACATGACTGCAACACCGCGCCTTTACAGGACAGAAGACCAGGAAACCGCAAAACAAAAGAATGTTTATCTTTGTTCAATGGACGACGAAAACCTTTACGGCAAGGAATTTTACAGACTTTCATTTGCAGATGCCGTAAACAAGAAACTTTTGTGCGACTACAAGGTAATTGTCCTTACAATGAACCGCAAAAATCAGGCTGACTTTCCACAAAATGCAGGCAATGACGAAAAAGATACTGCTGAACATTTAGACGAATGGCAAAAGCTTGTAGGAACAGCCGCCGCTTTAAGCAAGATTTCTTTAAATGACGACAAAACTCTTTACGATGATGACCCTCAGATTATGCGCAGAGCGGTTGCATTCTGTTCAAACATAAGGGCGTCAAACAAAATCAAAAATACTTTTAATGTCTTAAATAAAGATTATGCAGATAAACTCGTTCAGACAAGCGAAGATCATAACTATGTTCAGATAGAAAGCCGCCACGTAGACGGAAGCATGAACAGTCAGGAACGCAATGCAGACATTCAGTGGTTAAAGGACACTCCAGAAGACGGCAGCGACTGCCGCATTCTGTGTAACGTGCGCTGTCTGAGCGAAGGCGTAGATGTTCCTTCTCTTGATGCCGCAATATTTTTAAGCCCGCGAAAATCTCAGGTAGAAATTGTACAGTCTGTTGGCCGCGTTATGCGCAAAAGCGAAGGCAAAAAATTCGGCTATCTTATTATTCCTGTAATTGTAGAACCCGGCAAAGAAGCAGAAAAAGCCTTAGACAAAAACAAGGACTTTCAGATTGTGTGGTCTGTAGCCTGCGCGCTTAGAAGCCACGACGACCGTTTTAATCTTTTTGTAAATAATCCTGATATGGATTCAAAAGGTGAGTCTGGCGGAAATGGAGGAGAAGGCGGAAGTCATAAAATAAAAGGTCCGGTTATTCTTGACGGCGAAAAATTCGACTTTCCGGAAAAGGACTTAGAAACAAAGTTTTACGCCCGCATGGTTCAAAAAGTAGGCGACAGACGCTACTGGGTTCAGTGGGCGCAAGACATTGCCCGGATTGCAGAACGCCACATAAAGCAGATTACGCAAAAAGTAGAAACAGACAAAATTGCAAAGGAATCTTTTACAAAATTCCTTGAAGGCCTGCACAAAAATATTAACTCTTCTGTAACAAAGCAGTCTGCAATAGAAATGCTTTCCCAGCACATAATTACAAAGCCTGTGTTCCAGGCACTTTTTGAAGGAAGCGAATTTATTGCAAACAATCCTATTTCTAAGAGCATGCAGAATATCTTAGACATAATAGACATAAAAGCCGCAAACCAGGAAGAAGAAGACACTTTAAACCGCTTTTATGATTCTGTAAAAGAGCGGGCAAGCGGAGTAAAAACGGCGGAAGGCAGGCAGAAAATTATTATTGAGCTATACGACAGCTTTTTTAAGAACGCCTTTCCTAAAATGGTTGAACAGCTTGGAATCGTTTACACGCCGGTGGAAGTCGTAGACTTTATCATAAACAGCGTGTCTTTTGTCCTGCAAAAAGAGTTTAACCGTAATCTTACAGACAAAAACGTAAACATAATTGACCCGTTTACAGGAACCGGAACTTTTATTGTGCGCCTTTTGCAGAGCGGACTTATAAAAGATGAAGACTTTAAGCGCAAGTACGAAAGCGAAATAAGGGCAAACGAAATTGTGCTTTTGGCATATTACATTGCTTCTATAAACATAGAAAACGAATTTCACAGCATTTTAAACACAGAACTTTACTTTAACGGCGAAGAAAAAAAATACACTCCTTTCCAGGGAATCTGTTTAACGGACACTTTCCAGCTTGCAGAAAATAAACCCGGCACCGCCCTTTTTAGCGAAATGTTCCCTGTAAACTCGCGCCGCGTACAGGAGCAGATGGAAACCCCAATCCACATAGTAATTGGTAACCCGCCTTACTCCATAGGGCAGAAAAGTGCCAATGACAATAACCAGAACCTGAAATACACAAAACTTGACAGCGATATTGAAAAAACTTATGTAGAAAATAGTACTGCTATAAATAAAAAATCATGCTATGACTCATACATCCGCGCCTTTAGATGGGCAACTGACCGCTTGGACCCGGAATGCGGAGGAATTATAGGCTTTGTAACAAACGGAGCCTGGCTGGACAACAACAGCCTGGACGGATTCAGGAAGTGCCTTGAAAAAGACTTTGCTAAAATCTATGTCTTTAATTTAAGGGGAAACCAGAGAACCAGCGGAGAACTTAGCCGTAAAGAAGGAGGAAAGATTTTTGGAAGCGGCAGCCGTAACCCTATTGCCATTACAATTCTTGTAAAGCACAGGGGGCAGAATAAGGACGGACAAAAGGCAGAAATTTTTTACCGCGACATTGGCGACTACCTTACACGCGAACAAAAGCTAAAAATCCTTAAAACCGCAAAATCTGTAGAAAACCTGGAAATGACAGTGCTGCATCCAAACGAAGCAGGCGACTGGATAAGCATGCGTAATGACAGTTTTGCAGAATATATTGCATTGGGTGAAAAAGATAAAAAAAATACTTCAGATTATGAAAAAACTTTCTTCACTACAGAATATTACAACGGTTTAGGCACTAGTCGTGATGTTTGGGTTTATAATTCATCGAAGAAAATATTAACTGAAAATATTCAAAAGACGATAAAATATTTTAATGCTCAGTATGAAACTTTGCAAAAAGATATGAATCCGGAACATATCAGCTGGTCTAGCAGTCTAGAACCTGTTTATGCTAGAAAAGAAAAATTATTTTATGATGAAAATGAATATTATGAAGGAATGTATAGACCATTTTTTAAACAGAATCTGTATACTGGCTCAAAACTAATTCATAGACCTGCAATAAAAAACGTATTATTTCCAAATAAAAAAAATTCAAATCTTGTAATTTGTATTAGTTGTGTGGGAAATAATAAAGAGTTGACAGCTTTAATATCAGAATTAATACCTGACACTCATTTTAGTGGCGATTCTCAATGCTTTCCCCTCTACTACTACACAGAAAACGAAGAAGTGCAGCCAGACCTCTTTAACACACAGGGCTCTGACCGCTATACACGCCACTGTGCAATTACAGACTGGATCTTAAAGCAGGCGCGCAGCCTTTACGGTAAAAGCGTAGAAAAAGAAGACATTTTCTATTATGTTTACGGCTTTCTGCATTCCAAAGACTACCGCACAACCTTTGCCGCAGACCTTAAAAAAATGCTTCCGCGCATTCCTCTTGTAGAAAGCAAAGAAGACTTCTGGGCATTTTCCAGGGCAGGACGGGACCTGGCAAATCTTCACCTGCATTACGAAGAAGAAGAGCAGTTTACAGACTTAGACATAAACTTTGCCGGCGAAATAAAAGACGAATACGAATATTTTAGCGTAGAAAAAATGCGTTTTGCTTCCAAAGACAAAAAAGACACAATAATCTTTAACCGCAACATAACAATTGCCGGCGTTCCGCAAAAAGCCTGCGACTACGTAGTAAACGGCAGAAGCGCCATAGAATGGCTTTTTGACCGCTACCAGGTAACAGTAGACAAGGCTTCGCTCATTAAAAACGACTGCAACGACTGGTCGCGCGAACACAAAAATCCGCGGTATATTTTCAATCTGCTTTTAAGCATTATCAACGTAAGCCTAAAAACAGTGGATATTGTAAATGCCCTGCCTAAAGTGGAATTTGGCGGAGAAGAAAAAAAGGAAGTTAAGTTCCCGGACTTTACAGGAGAAGAAGGCGTGCTTAAGGTGGCAGAATCCAGCAAATAAAAAAACTAAAAAAATATAAAAAAAAGGCAAAAGAGCACTTGACGAATTATGCAGTAAAATGATAGATTCATTG
>CAVEBK010000039.1:0-22136 GCA_963613915.1 uncultured Collinsella sp. | reverse complement strand
TTAATAAAATAAACTCGACATTCAACTATTTATTCAAAACTCGAAATTCAGGGTAAAAATAAAAATTTTGCTATTAGGACTTATTACTATTTACATTTTTTTTAACTGTGTTATTATGTTTGTAAGATGACGGTACGCAATACAAAACAACGCGATTTAGTTGCAAAACTCATGCAGGATAATTTTTCGCATCCGACCGCTGATGAAATTTACGAGCTTGCCAGAGCTGAAAATCCACACATCAGCCGGGGAACGGTTTACAGAAATTTAAATTTCCTTGCAGAGAGTGGAGCGATTTTAAAAATCGTTGTACCAGACGGTGCTGATCATTACGACAGTACACTCGACTGTCATTATCACTTTCATTGTGAACAATGTGGAAAAATGTACGATGTTCCGCGGAGTGTTACTTTAGAAATGAATAATGCAGCGCGAGAAATGGAAAGACAGGGGTTTTCTGTAAAAGGGCATAACCTGATATTTACAGGGTTGTGCCCGGATTGCAAAAAAAACTGACAAAATCTTTCGGAGACAAAAAATTCCACAGACACAGGAGAAACAGTCAAAATGGAAAACATTAAAGGAACACAGACAGAAAAAAACTTGCAGGCAGCTTTTGCCGGTGAATCTCAGGCAAGAAACAAGTACACTTATTTTGCAGGCAAGGCTCGTAAAGAAGGTTATGAACAGATTGCAGATATTTTTGAAGAAACTGCACGCAACGAAAAAGAACATGCAAAAATCTGGTTCAAGCTTCTCCACGAAGGCGACATTCCTTCTACTGCAGAAAATTTAAAGGCTGCTGCTGAAGGCGAAAACTACGAATGGACTGACATGTACGAATCTTTTGCAAAAACTGCAGCTGAAGAAGGTTTCCCACGCATTGCAAAACTTTTTGAAATGGTTGGCGCAATCGAAAAGCACCACGAAGAACGCTATTTAAAACTTCTGGATAACGTAAACAAGGAACTCGTATTCAGTAAGGACGGAGACGCAATCTGGCAGTGTGCAAACTGCGGCCACATTGTAGTTGGCAAAAAAGCTCCGGCTGTCTGCCCTGTTTGCGCTCATCCTCAGAGCTTCTTCCAGGTTGAGGCAACAAATTACTAATTTCTGCGTTTAAAAGTACACTGTAAAAGCACAAAGGCATCCGAAGCGGTTCTGCAACGGATGCCTTTTTTTAGGACGAATGTCGAGTTTAAATAAAATAAAAATACTTCAAATAGCCTCTCGTCGGGAACCTTGATAAATAAAATGTCGTCCTGCCATTTTATTTATCGCAAAAACTTTTTAAGTTTTTGCCCGTCTGCATACGCCATCCCTGGCGGTCATTATTGTACCTTTTGACACAGACCCCCGGCTACGGCTATTTGACATTTTTCAGAAAGAAAATTCGACATTCAGCTATTTATTAAAAACTCGAAATTGAACTTTTTAATTTCTGAAAGAATGAATCGGGGCTGGAATTCTTCCGCCGCGGTTGATAAATTCTGCGCAGCCGAATTTGCTTACCGGCATTACAGGGCAGCCGCCCAGAAGTCCGCCGAATTCCACCCAGTCGCCTGCTTTTTTGCCTGGGGCTGGAATTAAGCGTACGGCTGTTGTTTTTGCGTTTACCATTCCGATTGCAAATTCGTCGGCCATGATTCCGCTGATTGTTGTTGCCGGTGTGTCGCCTGGAATTGCAATCATATCAAGTCCGACCGAGCAGACTGTTGTCATTGCTTCAAGTTTTTCGAGGCAGATTGAACCCTGTTTTACGGCATTGATCATTCCTTCATCTTCCGAAACTGGAATAAATGCGCCTGAAAGTCCGCCGACATTTGTAGAAGCCATTACGCCGCCTTTTTTTACCATGTCTGTAAGCATTGCAAGGGCCGCAGTTGTTCCAGGGCAGCCTGCTCCTTCAAGACCGATTTCTTCAAGAATGCGTGCAACCGAGTCGCCTACTTCCGGAGTTGGAGCAAGGGAAAGGTCTAAGATACCAAAGTCAACACCAAGTCGTTTTGCTGCTTCTGTTCCAACGAGCTGACCTAAGCGCGTAATCTTAAACGCCATTTTTTTGATTCCTTCTGCAAGCTCGTTGATTGGCTTTCCTTTGTAGTCTTTTGCTGCTGCAAGAATTACTCCAGGGCCTGAAACTCCAACATTTATGACAGCATCGCCTTCTCCCGGTCCGTGGAATGCTCCTGCCATAAACGGATTGTCTTCCGGGGCATTGCAGAAAACTACGAGTTTTGAGCAGCCGTTTACAGCGCAGTCTTTGCTTTCTTCCGCAGTTTTTTTGATTATTTCGCCCATGAGTTTTACGGCATTCATGTTGATTCCGGATTTTGTTGAACCGCAGTTTACGGAAGAACAGACGTAGTCTGTTGTAGCCAGGGCTTCTGGAATTGAGTCAATTAAAATTCTGTCGGCTGGAGTTATTCCTTTTGGAACTAAGGCAGAAAATCCGCCGATAAAGTTGATTCCAAGTTCTTTTGCACATTTGTCGAGGGTGCGGCAGTATTCAACGTAGGATTTTGCATTGCTTGCTCCTGCAACGAGTGCGATTGGAGTTACAGAAATGCGTTTGTTGATGATTGGAACTCCGAATTCTTTTTCTATGTCCTGACCGACTTTTACAAGATTGCCGGCTTTTTTCATGATTTTGTCGTAGATTTTCTGATTTGCTGTTTTAGCGTCTGAATCTGCGCAGTCTAAAAGCGAAATTCCCATAGTGATGCAGCGTACATCGAGTTTTTGCTGCATGAACATATTTACTGTTTCCTGAATTTCTACAGGTGTAAAGAGCATAAGAGTTCCTCCCAAAAAAAGTAATCCGCTAAGGAAGTATAATGGCTCACATAATATATTTATTTTTATGTTTTGAAAATTACCTATGTTTTTGCAAAAGATTGACGGTTTTGTTCACTTGACCGTTTACGGCGTAAAAAGATATTATATTCTTACTCTAAACGTTTAGGAGCGCATTATGGCTGTAACAACTGAAAATAAAAAGGCACTTAACCCTGTAGTTGAAGGACTTTTGGGTGTTGGTTCGCTTGCTTTAATTACTGTTGTAGGATTTTTTGTATTCTACGCATTTGACATTCTCCTTTTGGACTTTGACCCAATCGGAAAACTCGTAAGTTTTATTGCTCATTTGTTCTAATTTTTTAGATTTGTGAGAATCAAAAGCCGGTTTGAATGTTTCAAGCCGGCTTTTTTTTATGTGTGCAACTGTTCGTCTGTCTGTTTATTGTGCCAGGGACAGCCCCGTCGCGACAGGATGTCGCCGGAACGCCCTAATCCTTAACGGTAATTTTATACATTGGATCTTCGGTAGGGCAGAGTTCAAGAATGTGCTTTTCTGCTGCAAGAACTTCTGTAGGATCGTGGGTTACGTGAAGCAGGGTTGTTGTTCCTGATTCTGCAACTTTTTCGAGAAGATCAAGAATTTTCTGGCGGTACTGTTCGTCTAAGCCGTGGCAGGGCTCGTCTAAAATCATTATTTTTGGTGACTTTACGGCTGCACGGATAATTAGAATTGCACGCTGTTCGCCATAGCTTAAATTGCCGAAAGATTCGTGTTCGCGGCCTTCAAAACCTGCAAGTCTGAGCCATTTTTTTGCTGCACTTATTTCTGTATCTGTCTTTTTTTCGTAAAGTCCGATTGAATCATGAAAACCCGAAATTATTACGCTTTCGAGATCTGTTCCTCCGACCATGCGGTATTCAACATGAAGGCGGTAGCTTACGATCCCTAAGTTTTTCTTTATGTCCCAGATTGATTCTCCTGTTCCGCGTTTGTTTCCAAAAAGCCAGACGTCGTTGCAGAAAACCTGCTTGTTGTCGCCTGTAATGAGTTCAAGAAGCGTTGTTTTGCCTGAACCGTTTGGCCCGCGGATAAACCAGTGTTCGCCTGGTAAAACTGCCCAGTTAAAGTTTTTTAAAACCTGGTGTCCGTCCCAGCCGACGTTTACGCTGTTCATGTAAACGAGTGATTTTTGCGGAATCGGCGTGCTGTCTGTTAAAGAGCTGTCGTTTTGTTCTGTCTGTGTCTTTTGGTTTGAACCTACGATTGAATTCTGTGCTTCTTTGAGCTGACTTAAAAATTCTTCTTTTTGAGCACTGAGACTTTCCTGTTTTTCTGCCCTGCGTTCTTCAATTAACTTTTCGTACTCTGCTTTTGTTCCGCAGAAAGAAATCTGTGCATTTGAAAACTCCAGTACATTTGTTATTGTCTGTGGAATTTCGTGGTAGCGTTCCATTGCCATTATTATTGAAGTTTCGTTGTAAGCCGAAGAGCCTGAATTCTGTCTGCCGACCATTGTCTGAAAGAATTCAAGAAGAATTGCGCGGCTTTGTGCGTCTAAGCCTGCAAACGGGTCGCTCAGAATTAAAAGTTTTTTTGCAGAAAGAAGGGCGCGGCACAAAAGTGTACGTCGGATTTCGCCAGTAGACATGAACTTTAAGCCACGGTCAAGAATTTTTTCTACGCCGCAGAGCTTTACTTCCGGTAAAGTTTCCAGGCGTTCTGCAACTGGTGGCAGCGGAAGATTACGGTGTTTTGCGTCTGGTCCGCCGAGAACTTCGCAGATAAAGCGTCGGCCTGTTCTGCCTGTGTCTACGCGGTTCATGTAGTCTGTTTCGTCTAAGTCGCGTTCTTCCTGGATTAAGCGGGCTGCGCGTTCGAGAGAAACGGTTTCGGTTGAATTTTCAAAAACCGTGTGAACTGTTTTGTTTGTTTCGTTGTCTATAAATTGTTTTTCGCCGGCAAGGGCCTGTAAAAAATCTGCTTTGCCTCCGCCGTTCGGGCCGATTACAAGCCATGCCTGTCCTGGAAGCATCTGCCAGTCTATTTTTGCGATTTTTGTTCCGTGCAAATCCTGTACGCGGACATTGTTAAGAGAAATCAAGTTTTCCATATCATGTTCCATTGCAGAAAACGATTATAATGAAACGAAAAAAATTATGCACGATGAAAACTGCTGGCGCTGCTATTTGATTTTTTAGAGCCTTTCCTTAAAATTACTCTTATGAGCATGATTGATTTATACGGTAACGAACCTGGCAGCAGTAAAAGTGTTGTTTTTTTGTGCAGTTCGCCTTTCGGGCGTTTTTTATATGAACTGAGCCTTACGCTTAAAATTCCAAAATTGGTGGGAGCTTTTCTGCGTTCTCCGTTGAGTGCCCTGTACATTCCGGGTTTTGTAAAGAAGAATAAAATTGATATGTCTGCTTTTAAGGGCAGGCGCTTTAGCTCTTTTAATGATTTTTTTACGCGCGTTGACAATACGCGTAAGTGCGACACAGAAAATTTACATCTGATTGCGCCTGCCGACAGTGCATTGAGCGTTTATAAAATTGAAGAAAATTCAGGTTTTAAGATAAAAGGTTTTGAATATACTCTTAAAGATTTTTTTGGAACTGATGAATTTTCTGCAAGGTTTGCCGGTGGCGACTGTCTTGTTTTCCGGCTGGCGGCAACTGACTATCACCGCTAC
Organism: uncultured Collinsella sp.; assembly: GCA_963613915.1. Classification (GTDB taxonomy): domain Bacteria; phylum Spirochaetota; class Spirochaetia; order Treponematales; family Treponemataceae; genus Treponema_D. The sequence continues at coordinate 16,647 of CAVEBK010000039.1, read as the reverse complement.
TGTTACATTGATTCGGGAAGAATTGAAGCAAACCATTTTTTGGAAGGAAAGCTTTATTCTGTTCAACCGGTTTGCTGCCGGACTTTTAAGGTTTATACAAAAAACAGACGCAGCTGGTCTATTCTGCATACAGACAATTTTGGCGATGTTGCACAGATTGAAGTAGGGGCATTTAGCGTTGGCGGAATAAAAAATCATCATGAAAACTATAGTTTTAAAAAAGGTGAAGAAAAAGGATTTTTTGACCTTCACGGTTCAACGATTGTTCTGCTTTTTGAAAAAGACAGAATTTTACTTGATGAAGAAATCTGTAAAATTACACAAGGCGGGCAGGAATACAAGGTTTGCTACGGACAGAAAATCGGCGTAAAAAAATGATTATGTGAGACATTCTGTCGCTTTGCGTTAGGGCGTGGAGGGGCGCGCAGCGCGTCCGCAGCCGAATGGCGGAGGACCAACCGTAGGGGCGCCCGGAAGGCCCGACGGCGCACTTTAGTGCGCCGGAACGCCCGCATAAAAGTTAAAATTTTATAAATTCTTTTAGCATAAATTATATATTTTTATAAAAATTCTGGAATTAGGATTTTTCTCAGGAGCAGGAAAGTTTTATTCTGGAGGTTTTTATGAAAAAAACATTAAAAAAATCAGTTTTTGTAACCTTTGCTTTATTTTTGTCGTTAAGCGCAGCAACTTTGTTTGCAGACGGAAGCAAAGAATATGTAACTCAGGAAATTAATGCTGCCAGCCGCTGCCTTCCGACTTTTTACGAAAATATAAAGTCTCGCTGGAATTTTAAAATGGGCTATAAAGACGGAGTTGACGCTGCTCAATGGAAGAAAGAAGGTCTGGAAAAAGCCCGAGAACTTATTATTCAGGAAGAAGATAACACGCCTTTTGACATGGTTGTAATTGATTCTGAAAAACGTGACGGTTATACGGCTCAGAAAGTTGTATTTAATATTTCTCAGGACAGCCGCGTTCTTGCATATCTGCTTGTTCCTAAAGGAAAAAAAGGTCAGACTTTTCCGGCTGCTTTAATGCTGCACGATCATGGTTCAAACTTTGTAATCGGCAAGGAAAAAATGGTAAAGCCTTTTGGAAAGTCTGAAGACGATGCTGCAAAATTAAAGAAAACTGAAAACTGGTCGGCAAAGTATTTTTCTAAACTCTACCCTGGCGACGAACTTGCAAAGCGCGGTTACGTTGTTTTGAGTTTTGATGCCCTTGGCTGGGGCGACCGCTCTGTTCCTGGTTTTTCGACGGAAAGTCAGCAGTCGCTTGGTTCCAATCTTTTTAATATGGGAACAAGTTTTGCAGGAATTATTGCGCAGGAAGACTGTCGTGCTGCAAAATTCCTGGCAGGTCTTCCGCAGGTAGATAAGACCCGCGTTGCCTGTGTTGGTTTTAGTATGGGTGGTTTCCGTTCATGGCAGCTGGCTGCTTTGAGCGACGACATTACTGCAGGAATTTCTGTCTGCTGGTTTGGAACTATGAAAGGCCATATTATTCCGAACGACGGTCAGCTTAAGGGAAATTCTGCTTTTTCCATGCTGCATCCGACAATTGCAAAATTCCTGGATTATCCTGATGTTGCTGGCCTTGCGGCTCCAAAACCAATGTATTTTATCGGCGGCCAGTATGACGGCGTAAATCCGGAAGCCGGCACTCTCGAAGCTTACGAAAAAGTTCATAAAATCTGGGCTGCAAACGGAGCTGAAGACAAGTTAAAGACAGAAATTGTGCCGGGCATGGAACACGAATTCCCTGCTGCACAGCAGAAGGCAGCATTTGACTGGCTCGATACTGTTTTTAATAAATAAATATCGAGTTTCAATAAAAGTGCTACAAAATAGCCTCTCGCCGAGAACCTTCCCAAATCCGCACGGTTGAGACAAGCTCAATGTGCGTTTTGGGAGAGAACCTCGGCTACGGCTATTATGAAACTTTACATAAAATAAACTCGGCATTCAGCTATTAAAAGTGGAAGCTAATAACTTGAAATAACTGTCGTTAGGCGTGAAGAATCTTATTTATTGCTTCACGCATTTTTTTGTAGGATTCGCTTCCGTTATATTGAATTTTCTGGATAAAACCGACTTCATAATAACCGAGGGCGTTTCCTGCAGCGTGGCAGGTAAAGCCTTTTTTATACGGACCGTTCGTTAAAACTATGTGAGGAACAAGCCCGATTCCAAGTCCAAGCTGAACGAGTGCCATGATTGCTTCGTTGCCCTCTGTTTCTGCGGCGATTACGGGCGTTACGTTGCGCGATTGTGTCCAGATGTCAAAGCGTTCCCTTGCAAGCCCGGTTTTGGGAAGAATCAATGGAACTGAAGAAACAATGTCCTGAGGGCTTCCGCTTACTTTTTCGTATGGGCCGCCTGTGCTTGCTGCAAAAACAAGCGGGGTTCTGCGCACGGGAATGCAGTCAATTCCGCTTAGTCCTGTTTCAGGGATTGCGGCAACTGCAACGTCGGCTTCTCCGTTTTTTACGGCAGGAACGGCTCCTGCCGGGTCTCCTGTCTGCACGTTTAAATGAATGTCCGGGAACTGCTCTGTAACTTTCTGCAAAAAAGGCGGCATTATTGAATAGCACGCTGTTACAGAGGCATAAACTTTTAGGGTTCCGCTTATTTTGCCCTGTGATGAATGTAATTTTGTAAAAATGTCTTCTTTCTGGCGGAGAACGTTCTGTGCAAAGCGGGCAAAATTTATTCCCTGTTCTGTAAGGCTTGCTTCGCGGTTGCTGCGTTCAATCAGCTGGCAGCCGCTTTCTTCTTCCAGGCGCGAAATTAAACGGCTGAGTGCCGAAGGACTTAAATTTACTTTGTCCGCGGTTTTTGCAAAATGAAGTGTTTTTGAAAGTTCTAAAAAAGCATTCAGTTCAAAAAAATCCATAAGTTATTTTAATAGTACGAATGACGGGTTTCAATAAAAATACTTCAAATAGCCTCTCGTCGAGAACCTGCCAGCAAGCCGCATGCTTCGCTTCGCTCAGAATGCGTTTGTGTCAGAACCTCTCCTACGGCTATTTGACATTTTTTTACTAAAATAAACCCGTCATTCACCTGATTTATCTAAAACTCGAAATTAAGCCTAACCGCTCATTTGCAGAAAACATGATAAAAAGAACAGAAAAAAAACTTACGCTTATATTCAATCTTGCCGACAATAAAGACAGCAAAAAAAACATAAAACCGTTTTAAATTAAGGGGAAATCCGGAGGAATATAAAATGAAAAAAACTTTTCTTGCTTTTGCAGCAGCTGCCATTTCTTTTAATGTTTATGCTTTTGATCCTTCTGCTACACTTGCAGTTACTGAAGGCGTAAAAGATTATACTAAAACAACTTATACGATTACTCAGAAATTTGGTGAATACTATCGTTCTCCAAAATCAAAATTCCAGCATATTTTTGATTCAAATGGACGCCAGAGCGAAGCTTTTGAATTTACTGCAAAGGGCGCTGTTGTTGACCGTCTTACTTATTCTTATGATGAAAAAGGAAATTTAGTTTCTACAACCGGTTACGATTCTGACGGAAAGGTAAGCTGGAAGAGTGTTTGTGTTTACGATGAAAATGGAAACAAAACAGAAGAATCTGAATACAACGCAAGCGATATGCTTGTAAACAAAAGTATCTGGAAACTTGCTGACAGCAAACAGAGCGAAGAAGCTTATTACAATGCTGACGGTGCACTTTTAGGAAAAACAATCATTAAGTTTGACGATTCTGGCCGCGACAGTGAAGTCTGCTCTTATAATGCAGACGGAAGTTTGCAGCAGCGCCGTGTTTATACATACAACGATGCAGGAAAACTTTCTGAAATTGCCTACACAACTTCTGACGGAAAAGTAAATCAGAAAGTTGTATTCCGTTTTGATGAAAAATATTCAATTACAGAAGAACAGACATATAATTCAGAAAACCGCCTTTGCCAGAGAATCATTTACAAATACGACGACAAAGGAAGCATTACAAGAACAACAACATATTCTGTTTCTGAAAAATTCGGTGGAACTGTAAACGAATTAATCGACATTAACGAATACGCTTACACATACGCTGAAGATTCATCAGTCGATGCAAAATAGATTGAATAAAAAATGAATAGCTGAAAGTCGAGTTTATTTTATTAAAACTCGACGTTCGACCTATTCCAGTGTCTTTGCAATAACTCCACCGCCGCGGATTACGCCGTCAATGTACAAAACTGCCGACTGACCTGGTGCAACTGCGCGCTGTGGTTCCTTGAACGAAATTTTCCATGGAGTGCCGGCGTACTTTGCTGTGTCTCCTTCCGGGACTTCATACTTTTCTACTGTTGCCAGAGCCGGGCGGCTTGCCAGACGGATTTTTACCATTGCTTCAAAACTTTCTGCCGGTTCAACGCCAGCCGGCCAGACAAAGTCGTCTGCAATCAGCGCATTTGAATTTAAATCATCATTTTTTGCAAGAACAACCAGATTGTTTTTTGCATCAATGTGCTGAACATAAGCCGGATAGTTCAATGCAACACCAAGACCCTTACGCTGGCCAATCGTGTAATGTTCAATTCCTTTGTGGCGGCCAAGAACGTGTCCGTCAAGGTCAATAATGTCGCCTGGAACACTTGGTTTGTCTTCAAAAAGCATGTCAAAATATTCCGGTGGAATAAAATCCTGGCTTTCTTCGCGGTCTGCAGCTTCGATATTTGCCTGACGTGCAAGTTCAAAAACTTCTTTTTTCTGCATGAGCGCAAGCGGGAATCTTACTTTTTCCAGAACTTCCGACGGCAGACGATACAAAAAGTATGTCTGATCTTTTGTTGCATCAGCAGCGCCGGCAATCATTGCAGGTCTTTTGTCCGAACCAAAAAGTCCTTCTTCCGGGCGGACAATGCGCGCATAATGACCTGTGCAGAAATAATCAAACTGAATGTTCAGATTTTTAATTCCAGCTAAAAGGGCATCAAATTTTATAAAACGGTTGCAGCGGATGCATGGATTTGGAGTGCGGCCCGAACGGTATTCACTTTTAAAATATTCAAGAACAACCTTGCGGTAGGTTTCTTTTACGTCAATAACATGGTATTCAATGTCGTGTTCTTTGCAGAATTTTTCACATTCAGCAATATTTTCTTCTTCTCCCGGGCCATAGCAGGCTTCGCGGACTGGTTTGTCGCTTTTAATTTCCGGCAGTTTTCCGTCCCAGATAGACATTGTTGCTCCGATTACCTTGCAGCCCTTATTTTTGAGCATTAAAGCCGTTAAAGTTGAATCAACACCGCCAGACATTCCAACAACAACAGTGTCGCCAGCTTTTGGCATATCAAGATTTATATAGTTCATAAAAACTCCAGAAAAACGTTAAATTAAAAAAATATCAAAAATTAAAATGTTCCAATAAAACTAAACAATATAGAAAAAATAATCAATTAGAAGGAATTTTATAGCTGGAGCCACAGTCTCAAAAATTCAATTTACCGTCTCTGCCGGTGTTCCGTAGTTCCGCTTTCGCTTCAGTGCTTCGCACCCGCGCTTTGTGCGCGGCTACTCCATACCGGGCTAAAAGTTTGCCTTTAATTACAGATTCGGTTTGTGTTGTAAAAAAAATCTGTCTGGTTTATCGTTTACAAAATGACAGTTGAACTAATGACAGAAGAAGAACGCAATTCTGTAATTGAATACCTTTTAACATACGAAAAATACTGCGTTGTGCTTCTTTCTCAGATTTTGCATGGCGGAAAATCAATTTATCTTTTACGCGGAAACTTTGGCGAACTGCACGGAGTTTTCAGCTGGTGGCAGGCAAGTTCAATTCATCATTGCATTCCGGATGTAAACGGCAAAAACAGGGCAGAAATGGAACTTGCCCTCGAACATTTTTTTGCAAAAAATCCTGTAAAGTATATTTTCAGTATTGCTGGCGAAAGTTCTGCAACTTTAATGTTTAAAAACATTCTTTCCCAAAAATTTTCTAAAAATACAGACCATCAGTTTGACTACTTTTTAATGGAAAACGGAAGGTTTGATTCAACAAAAGATTTACGGAAAATGAACAGACAGCTTGTTGTTCAAAAATGCAGCCAGAGCGACAGTGACCGCGTTTTTTTACTTCAAAAGGCTTTTGAACTGGAAGAAGTTGTTTTTGAACAGTCCGACTTTGACGAAGAAAAATGCCTTGCCCGTTTTGAAAATTTTGTGGACGCCGGGGCGGTTTATTGCGGCAAAATAAAAAACATTCCATTGTGCAAACTTACGGTAAGTGCAGCTGCAAAAAATTATGTAATGCTTGGCGGCGTCTATACTCTGCCAAAATACAGAAAATGCGGACTTGGCAAGGCTTTACTTAACAGTGTAACCCAGACCTTAAGTGCAAAAAATAAAAAATGCACGCTTTTTGTAAAAACGCAGAACGCAGCGGCAATAAAACTTTACGAACAGACGGGATTTAAAAAATTCAGCAGTTTTGTAATTTTGTATTATTAGGTTAAATGACGAGTTTTAGGAAAACACTGATTCAAATAGCCTCCCGCCGGGAACCTTCCCAAAGCCGCACGGTTGCGACAAGCGCAAAGTGCGTTTTGGGAGAGAACCCCGGCTACGGCTATTTGCACTTTTTTATAAAATAAACTCGTCATTTATTAAAAAATTAAAACATAAATTTTTTACATCCCTATATTTTCGGAGGAAATATGAACGATTTTAATTTATGCCCGGGCTGTGGCGGCAGAAATGTTAAAAACGAAAATAACCGCAAATGGCTGTGCCAGGACTGCGGTTTTGAACTTTACAATAATGTGGCTTCTGCAGTTGGACTTGTAATTGCAGACTCAGAAAACAGAATTCTCTTTGAAAAACGCGCAAAAGAGCCTCGCAAAGGATTTCTGGCTTTTCCCGGAGGATTTGTTGACCCCGACGAAACTGCGGAACAGGCCTGTGTAAGGGAGTGTATGGAAGAAACCGGCGTAAAACCAGAAAAAATTGAATATCTCTGCAGTTTTCCAAACACTTACGAATACAACAGAATTGTCTATAAAACCTGCGACCTGTTTTTTAAGGCACAGATTCCTGCTGAAGCACAGTTAAAAGCACAGAAGGGCGAAGTAGACGGATTTAAACGGGTTTTAATAAAAACAGAAGAAGATATAGAAAATCTTCCTCTTGCTTTTGAAAGTGCCCGAAAAACTTTAAAAATCTGGTTAAAATCAATAAAATAGCAAAATGGATTCAAAGATTATTATTATTTTAATTGTTGTGGCAGCTTATGCTGCTTTTGCCGGTCTTTTAATTTCAATTCCTTTCAGAATTAAAAAATTAAAAAAAGAATGTGGCGAACTTAAAATGAAGCTCCGTTCAGAGTTTCCGTTGCGTTCAATCCTTGCATTTGTTATATGCGCACTCTTGATTGGCGTAATTCCGTTGCGTTCATTTGAACTTTATGTTTCTGCAATTTTTGCTGCTACTTCGGTTCTTGCAACTTACATTGCTTCCTGCCAGGTTGTAAACAGCGGAATGAACGGCGTTTTTGAAAATATGATTATCAGCGACACAACCGCAGTAAAATACGACGAAATAATGTCGCTTCCGACGCTTGCTTACGAAAACGACGAAGACACTGTAAACGTAGATTTTCGTTTAATCGAAGTTCTTAAAAAGAATGGAGCAAAGGTAACATTCGCCTTTCCAGACGAAGAAAAACGCAACCAGGCCCTGCAGATAATTTTAGAGCAGGCACCACAGTTAAAAGTGTAAATATCGACTTTACTAAACAAAAATGTCAAATAGCCTCGAGAGAACCTTAATAAAGAAAATGACGTCCTGCCATTTTCTTTATTGCAAAAACTTTTCAAAGTTTTTGCCCGTCTATATCCGCCATCCTTGGCGGTCATTTTCTGCACTTTCCTCGACTACGGCTATTTGGCATTTTTTAATAAAATAAAACTCAACATTCAGCTGTTTATAAAAAGATTGGAGAATAAAAAATGACAGACTCAAATATACTTGCTTTTCAGTCGGATTATATGGAAGGAGCTCATCCGGCAATTATAAAAAAACTTACAGAAACAAATCTTTTGCACACTACAGGCTATGGATTTGACGAATTTTGCGAAGAAGCACGCGCTTTAATCCGTTCAGCCTGTTCCTGCCCGGACTCTCAGGTTCAGTTTTTAACAGGCGGAACCCAGACAAATGCAACTGTTCTCGACAGTTTATTAAAAAACTGGCAGGGCGTAATTGCAGCTGATTCAGGGCACGTTGCTGTTCACGAAGCCGGTGCAATTGAATACACGGGACACAAAGTTCTTGCATTAAAAGGCAAAGACGGAAAACTTTCTGCTGCCCTGGTTGAACAGTTTGTTACAGATTTTTACAAAGACTCAAACTGGGAACACATGGTAGAACCAGGAGCCGTTTATATTTCCCAGCCGACAGAATTTGGAACGCTTTATTCAAAAGACGAACTTAAAGAACTTTCAAACGTGTGCCGTTCGCATAAAATTCCTCTTTATGTTGACGGAGCACGCTTAGCTTATGCTTTGGGCAGCTCAGAAAACGACGTTACACTTAAAGATTTAGCTCAATACGCAGACATTTTTTACATTGGCGGAACAAAATGCGGAACACTTTTTGGCGAAGCCGTTGTAATTCCACAACCACAGTTAATTCCACACTTTTTTACACAGATAAAACAGCACGGAGCCTTACTTGCAAAAGGCCGTCTGTTAGGTCTGCAGTTTGCAGAACTTTTTAAGGATAATCTTTATTTTGAACTCGGAAAATCTGCCGATCTTTACGCACAGCAGATTGAATCAGCACTTACAAAAGCCGGCTATAAACTTTACATGCATTCTCCGACAAACCAGGTGTTTTTTATAATCCAGAACACAAAACTCGACGCTCTGTCTAAAAAAGTGCTCTACGGTTATATGGAAAAGTACGACGAAACCCAGACCGTAATCCGTTTCTGTACAAGCTGGGCAACAACCCGGAACGACGTAAACGAGCTCTTAAAAATAATCGAAAAGATGTAGATTTTGCGGGCGTTCCCGTCGCCTGCGCGACGGTCGGGCTTTCCGTGGTTCCGGCGTCTGCCGCGCCTCCAGTGCTGCGCACCCGCTGCGCGGCCACTACAATCCCTAACGCGTTTTTCACATTACAAATCAGATAGCTTTCAGGTAGAAAAAATGAAAAATTTAAAATTCCGCTTGCCCATGTATTTTATCGGGCTTTTTGTTATGACTATTGGCATTGCTTTTTCGGTTAAGTCTAACCTTGGAGTGTCTCCTGTCAGTTCCATTCCTTACACAATGACCCGCGTCTGGGGAATTGAAATGGGAAATGCAACGATTATTTTCCATTGTGCCCTTGTTTTGATTCAGCTTTTAATTCTGCGCAAAAAGTTTTCGCCTTTAATTTTGCTGCAGATTCCGATTGGAATTATTTTTGGCAAATTTACAACCCTCAGTAATTATCTGGCATCGTTTTTTCCGACTCCGGACAACCTTGTTATACGCTTTATTATGTCGATTTTGAGCTGCGTGCTTGTTGCAATCGGAATCTTTTTTTATGTTCCTGCAAATATTGTTCCTCTTGCAGGCGAAGGCTGCATGGGTGCAATTTCGGGGGTTACAAAACTTGAATTTGCAAAGGTAAAGATTGCTTTTGACTGTGCAATGGTAGTTGTTTCTTTTGTTACCTGCCTTGTTGCAATTCATTCGCCTGGAAGTGTCGGCGCTGGAACTGTCATTGCTGCTGTTTTAGTCGGACTGATTTTAGGAGCAATTACAAAGAAATTTGGAGAATCCAGAAAAAGAATTTTTGGATTTTAAGACGGAACAAAAACACAAACTTTTAGCCCGGTATGGAGTAGCCGCGCGCAAAGCGCGGGTGCAAAGCACTGAAGCGAAAGCGGAACTACGGAACACCGGCAGAGACGGTTTAGATTTATCGCAGCTCTCTGGCTCTTAAAAAAACAAAAAAATACTAAAATATAAGGACAATAAACTAGACACGTTTTTTTATTTTTTATATACTCAAGCAATACGGCGTCTTACCCAAGTGGTAAGGGAACGGTCTGCAAAACCGTGATTGAGCAGTTCGATTCTGCTAGACGCCTGTTAAAGGACGGTGCTTTTTTGGCATCGTCTTTTTTTTCCGGGAGCCAATGGCAAAGCCTGTTCCCGTTTATATAGACGGCTGTCCGTAAGTTCATTTTTTTTGAACACGGGCAGCTTTTTTTTTGCTCTTGCTCCTTGGTAGTGTAAAGGGCTTTTTTTTAATATAATCTGACCTATGCAAAAAGATTTTTACGACTTTGTTGTTATTGGTGCGGGGGCGGCTGGTTTAACGGCGGCTCAATATGGGGCTCGCAGCGGACTTGATACTCTTTTGATTGATTCTGGAGAAACCGGCGGTCAGGCGTTAAATATTTCTAATCTTGAAAATTTTCCTGGTTTTTATCCTGCTGTAAAGGGAACGACTTTTATAAAAAATATGAAAGACCAGGCTCAGAGTTTTGGGGCAGAAATTGCACAGACAAAGGTACAATCAATCGACAAAATAAAAAATAAATTTGTAATAGAAACTGCAGGTGGAAAAATTTCTGCTTTTACGGTTTTGATTGCAACCGGGGCAGCTCATAAAAAACTTGGGGTTCCCGGCGAAAATGAATTTAACGGGCGCGGGGTGAGTTATTGTGCAACCTGCGACGGTCCTTTTTTTCGTGGCGGAAAAATTGTTGTTGTCGGCGGCGGAGACAGCGCCTGCGAAGAAGCGTTTTATTTGTCTTCGCTTGCAGACAGCGTAATTCTTGTTCACAGAAGGGAAGAACTGCGGGCTCAGAAGGCGATTCAGCAGAAAATACAAAAGGCAAAAAATATTTCTGTTCTTTTTAATACCGAAGTTGAAAAAATTGAAGGCGACAAAAAGGTGAATGGAGTTGTCTTAAAAAACAATAAAACCGGCACAACAGAAAATATAAAATGCGATGCAGTCTTTATTTTTGTCGGAATGAATCCGCGGACAGAACTTGTAAACATGCTGCGCAAAGATGAAGGCGGCTACCTTATTACAAATTACAGAATGGAAACCGCTGTAAGTGGAATTTATGCAGCCGGCGATGTGAGGGCAAAACCTTTCAGACAGCTGATTACGGCGGCGGCGGACGGAGCAATTGCAGCCAACCAGGCGCATGCCTATGTAACTGTGTTAAAAAATTCTAAGACTGTGAATTTTTGATTTTATAAAATGGAACAAAATGAAAAAGAATATTTTTAAAATAACACTGTTTTGCCTTGTGCTTTTTTCTTTCGGGAGAATTCAATTAACGGCGCAGAATTCTAAAATCCCTGACAATGCAGATTTCTGGAGTAACTATCCTGCAGAAGAACTTGCTGATTTTTTAGTTTCTAAAATGAGCGATGAAGAGCTTTTAAGCCAGATTTTAATGTTCGGCTGGGCTGGCGCTGAACCAAGTGAACTTTTAAATCAGTGGGTTTATGAGCGCGGGCTTGGAAGCGTTAAGGTTTTTGGCTGGAATACGGACAATATTAAGCTTGTTGCAAAGTCTGTAACGGAATTGCAGAAAAAGGCGCAGGCACGGTCGCTGCGTATTCCTTTGTTTGTTGCAACTGACCAGGAAGGCGGATGGATACGGCACGTAAAGGGCGAAACTTCCGAAACTCCGGGCAATATGGCGATCGGGGCAGGCGGGTATCCGATGGATGCTTATTATTCAGGATATTACATTAGCCGCGAAATAAAAGCCCTTGGCATAAATATGAATTTTGCCCCGACTGTGGACAATTACACAAACTTAAAATCAACGGTAATCGGGCCGCGTTCGTTCGGTTCAAATCCGGAATATGTAGGACAGCTTGGGGCCAGTTTTGCTGCCGGTTCAATTGATGCAGGAGTAATTCCTACTGCAAAGCATTTTCCGGGGCACGGCGACACAAGCTTAGACAGCCACGGAAATTTACCGCAGATTGATATTGACTACAAAACCTTGGAAAACCGTGAACTTGTTCCTTTTAAATATTTAATTGCAGAAAAAATTCCTGCAATTATGAGCGGACATTTGAGTTTTCCTCAGATTATGCCGAACGGGGAGCCTGCTAGTCTTTCAAAAGTCTTTTTAACTGATATTCTGCGCAACCGTCTTGGCTATGAAGGTTTGATTATTACCGACGACATGATGATGAATGGAGCTACAATGTATGCCGGCAGTTTAAGCCGTGCCTTTCGTCTTGCAATTGAAGCCGGAAATGACATTGTAATTTCTTCAACAACGGCGCGCTGGAACGAAAATCTCTGGACAGCGAACCTTGCCTTAATGGGCTCGAGCACGGAGTTTAAGCAGACGGTTACGAAGGCTGCGCGCCGTGTGCTTTTGTATAAGTTGAATTATTTTAAGAATTCAAATGCGGCACCTTTGTACCCTGATCCAGAAACTTTGAGTAATTTTATTCCGGATAAAGACGGACAGAAATTCTTTTTGAGCCAGGCCTGCCGTTCAATTACTGCATATAAAAAAGGTTCATGCCTGCCGTTAAAACAGGGGGCGAATGAAAGAATCCTGCTTGCCGGTCAGAGTCAGTTTCCTGAGTTTTTTACGGAAGCAAAGAAACGTTTTTCTAATTGTGCAGAGTTTAAGTTTGACTATGAACTGGGACCGATCCAGGCTGACTGGATGAGCAATAATATTGAGGTTACTGCCAGAAGCTATGACACGATAATTATCTGTGTTGCAAATGAGCGCAGCGCAATGATTGCAAACCGTTTACAGAAAACAGGCAAAAAAGTTGTAATAATGTCTGTCTTAGCTCCTGTTCCTGTGTTGAATTTTACCTGGGCAGATACAATTTTATTGGGTTACAGTTATTCTCCATATACTTTTGAAGCACTTTTTGGAGCCTTAAACGGAGAATACGAGCCGGAAGGCGAACTTCCCCTGTAACAATCTAAAAGTCAGGAATTTCTTTTTTCTTTGTAAATTTATAGTCGTTGGCGTGGGTGTTTGGTAAAAGTCCTGCGATTCTGTCGTTTTCTTTCTGAAGCTGGAATTTTATCATCATCTTAAAGGCGTCCATAAGGCTTTCTTCGCTGTTGTTTGTGTTGCCGTTAATAATTCCGCTTTCCTTGAATTCTTTTATAAGATAGTAGCAGGTTTCGATTGTTGAAACACATTCCGGGTGAGGTTCTCTTTTAAATGTAAAGATTGAACTGTAAAGCCCTGAAAAACTCAGCTTTGGAAGAGCCATAATGTTTGTCGAAAGTGCAATCATCTTTTTTGAACAGAACCAGGTTGAATCAATTATTATTGCAAGCAGCTTTTTCCCGTTTAATTCCTGCTTAAAGCCTTCTTTTTTTGAATTCCATGCATCTTTTGAAGGATACAGCAGAACCGGATAATACTGCGGATCTGCAAGAAGGGCGCAGAGGCGTTCATTTTGAGTAAAGTCGATTCCCATGATGATTTCTGAGTCTAAAAGTCCTGCGTGGGCAATCCTTCCTGTTCCGGTTCTCTGCCTTTTTGCTTCCTTTGGATGCATTAAAAAAACAAATTTAATTCCCGGATCAAAAGGTTTTAACACGCTGCACACACAGCTTTCTTTTGGCCTGAAACATTTGTAACAAAAATCGCGCATTTAGTTTGTTTCCGGTCTCAGGCCGTCTACCATGAACTCTGCAGGGATTTTTGACGGGTGGGCTTCGTGGTTTACGCAGGCCCAGGTAACGTCGGCTTCTGCGCTTATCTGACCGTCTGGTTTACGGATTATCTGATGCATTGTTCCAGAAACGGCTCCCATCTTTGCAGGCCAGGTTTCGATTTTAAGTTCTTCGTGCATTTTTGCAGATACCTTGTAGTGAATATCTACGTGAGTTACAAAAAGATAATATCCGGCATTAAAAAGACCGTCGTAGTTAAAACCGATTTTTTCGAGAAAGTCCATGCGCGCAGTTTCGAGATAATTTAAATAAACTGCGTTGTTTACATGGTTGTAAGAGTCACATTCGTAAGGGCGAACTTTTAAGTCTGTTGTAATTTTCATAATGGAACAAAGTCTAGCACAATCTCAAAAAGTTTTCATGAAAATTTAAAACTAATAATCCGAAAGTTCTGCAAGAATGCTCCATCTTTCGTAGGCTTCGTTTAAGCGTGCGTCGGCTTTTGTGTATTCTTCGCCGGCTTTTCTTGCTTTTGAAAAATCCGGACCGGACATTTGTGCTTCGAGAACTGATTTTTTTTCTTCGAGTTCCAGGATTTCAGCTTCGAGGGATTCGAATTCTTTTTGTTCCTTAAATGAACGCCGTTTAGGTTTTGCAGCCGGGGGCGTTGGGGGGGGCGAAGAGCCCCCCGCAGAAGGGGTAGCGGAAGACGCACTAGCGGCTGGAGCGAGGGGAAGGCTTTCCCCTTTTAAATTATTCTCTTTTTTTGCTTCTGCTTTCTTTTTTTCTTCCAGCAGATCTATGTATTCTGAGCATTTTCCGACAAATCCGCTGACGTTGCCGTCGTTTTCCATTATAAAAAGCGTGTCTGCAACCTTGTCCATAAAATAACGGTCATGGCTTACAACTAAAAGACAGCCCTGATATTCAGTTAAAAACTGCTCGAGAATGTTCATTGTAAAAATGTCAAAATCGTTCGTAGGTTCGTCTAAAACAAGAAAGTTTGGATTAGAAATTAACAGCCTGACAAGAAAAACTCTTTTGCGTTCTCCTCCCGAAAGGGTTGAAAGCATTGAATGCTGGATTTTTCCTTCAAAGCCAAATTCGTTCAGGAATTGCGAAGCACTTAAATCTTTTCCGTTGTTTCTGTGGACTATTTCTGCAGCTTCTTTTATGTAGTCGAGGACTGTCATGTTAAGGTCTTTAAAGACCGGATTCTGCTGATAGTAGCCGATAAAAGTATTTTCGCCTTTTTCGATTGTGCCTGAGTCTGGCTGGATTGTGCCTGTAATTATATTTAAGAGAGTTGATTTTCCAGAGCCGTTATTTCCGAAGATTCCGATTTTTTCGCCCTTGTTAAACTTGTAGGAAAAGTTTTTTAGCACCGGAGTAAAAGAAAGTTCAGAAGAATCTTTTTTATCTGCTTCTAAAGTTTCGTGCTCGCCGACGTAGCCTTTTGGAAAGTTTTTTGAAATTCCATGCAGTTCCAGGATTTTTCCGCCAAGACGACGGCCTGCAACTTCAAAAGAAAACCCTTTGTCCTGAGTAAACTTTTCGCGGTTAATGAGTGCGTTGTCTCTCTGGATCCTTGCCTTTGCCTTTGTTCCGCGTGCACATGGTCCGCGCATAAGCCAGTCGCGTTCAACGCGTAAGACTGATTCAATGCGGCGTTCGGTGTTCTGTTCTATTTCCAGTTCAACTTCTTTTTTTTCGAGATAGGTTGAATAGTTTCCTTCGTAGAGCTTGAGCTTTTTGCGGTCGAGTTCATAAATGCTTGAACAGACTGCGTCTAAAAAGTAGCGGTCGTGGGTAACCATTAAAACAGAACGCTTTGTGTCGTGCAGATAATTCTGCAGAAAGTAAATGGTTTCTATGTCCAGATGGTTTGTAGGTTCATCGAGTAAAAGGAGTTTTGTGTCTTCTACTAAAACCTGGGCAAGTGCAACTTTTTTTAACATTCCGCCGGAAAGAGTTCCCATTCTGCGTGTCATGTCCTTTATTCCAAGCGTGCTTAAAATTGAACGTACCTGAGATTCATAATTCCACAAAGAACCCTTGTCCATTTCTAAAGTTAAGGTGTCAAAGCGGTTCTGCTGGGCTTGAGAAAAGCCGTTTTCCATTGCAAGGCAGAGTTCTTCGTATTCACGGATTTTTGCGAGCTTGGGGCTGTTCGATTTAAAGATGTGTTCTTCGATTGTGTCCTGTGCATTAAACTGCGGATTTTGCCCTAAAAAACTTACTCCGCTTTCTTTGTTTATTACAACGCTGCCTTCGTCTGGTGTAAGCACGCCTGCAATTGTAGAAAGCATGGTTGACTTTCCTGTTCCGTTACGGCCGATAATTGCAGCTTTTTCGCCTTCGTTTAGTCCAAAAGTTACGTTTGTAAATAAAGGAGATTCTCTTCCCATTTTTGCAAGATTGCTGATAGATAAAATATTCATTAAGGAACTCCGCTAAAAGCAGTTTTAAGTTTCTGTCAGAATAATAGCAAATTTCATAAAATTTGTTGACAGGTGGCACTGTAAGGGCTATAAATATTTATGAACATTTGAACAAGTGTTCAGCTGTTCAAGTAAGAGTTAACTCAATACGGAGGAACCAGAATGGAAACCCCAGACGAAGATGTTCTTATAGACCTTGCAGAGCTTTTTAAGGTTTTTGGAGATTCAACCAGAATAAAACTCCTTTTTGCCCTGCACGACGGAGAAAAATCAGTTGGCGAAATTGCCAGTGCACTTGGAATGAGCGACAGTGCAATCAGTCATCAGTTAAAAATCTTAAAAGACAGCAAACTTGTCCGCGGCAGGCGCGATGGAAAACAGATTTATTATTCACTCGACGACGACCACGTTCTTTCCATATTGAACCAGGGAATCGAGCATGTAATAGAGTAGGAGGTGTAATAAAAACTTTGCCTACCCTGAATTTCGAGTTTTGAATAAATAGTTGAATGTCGAGTTTATTTTATTAAAAAATGCCAAATAGCCGTAG
>CAVEBK010000038.1:0-23522 GCA_963613915.1 uncultured Collinsella sp. | reverse complement strand
TATTTATTTAAAACTCGAAATTAAGGTTAACTTAAAAAATTTAAAATCTCCATAAAAGGCAGCAATCTTAACAGTTTTTATTCAAAAAAACGCTTTTTGTTCATCTTTTTAAAATTTGCATAAAAAATACAAAAAATTGTGTTATAATTAAAAGGTACGGCTTGGGTTTTACTTCATGTGTGATGGTTTTATTTTGAATATCGTTATCTTAACTCTTTTTATTCTGCTAGTTGTCATTTCTATCCTGCTTTTATGTTCTGTAAAATGGATAAAAAATAAAATCCTGAAAGACGAACTTACAGGACTTTCTACACAAAAAAAGTTCATTGAAGATGTAAAGAAACTGCTGGAAAAATCAGCTTCGCCAAAATATTCGCTTGTTTCAATCGACATTAATTCGTTCCGCTACATAACACAGGTTTTTGGACAGGACAAAGGCAACCAGATTCTTGCTGAACTTGCAAAACAGTTTAAGTCAACAGCTCCAAAAGGTGCACTTTTGTGCAGAAACTACAACGACAATTTTTCTATTCTGCTCGAAACAACAATTCTCCCGATTCTCGAAGATTTAATCGTCAACATGACGACTATAACTCCTAAAATAAAAAAACTTCTCCCGGAACATTACAAATTAGAATTTTCCATCGGCGTTTACGAAATAAAAGATTCAACGGAAGATGTTGCAATAATAATGGACAAGGCTCAGACAGCGCGCAAGGCAGGAAAAACAAGCTTAAATCCAAAGAGAATCTGCGTCTTTACTTCTCAAATGGAAACAAATTCCCAGCAGGAAAAAGACATTCTTTTTGACATGGAAAGAGCCTTTCAGGAAAACGAATTTATTGTTTACTACCAGCCGAAATTTCTTTTTAATTCAGAAAAAATCATTGGTGCAGAAGCCCTCGTCCGCTGGAATCATAAAAAAAAGGGACTTTTAGCTCCTTCTTATTTTATTCCAATGTTCGAAAAAAACGGTTTTATCGAAAAAATCGACCGTCTTGTTTTTGAAAACGTCTGCCAGTTTCTTGACAAATGGAATAAATCCCAGGCAGACAAGACAGAAAAACAGCCGCTTACAATCAGCTGCAATCTTTCGCGGGTTCAGCTTTACAATCCGGATATTGCAAAAACTTACAAGGAAATTGCTTCAAAATACGAAATTGCTCCTTCAAAAATCGAAATTGAACTTACAGAAAGTTTAATGATGGACAACAAAGAACGACTTTTAAAAGCCATGAACGAAATCCGTAATGCAGGATTTTCTATTTCCGTAGATGATTTTGGTTCGGGCTTTTCTTCATTAAGTCTTTTAAAAGACATTCCGGCAACAGTCATTAAACTCGACAAAGAATTTTTAAATTCCCAGGACACAAAAAAAGAACACATAATCATAAATTCTGTAATCAATATGGCAAAAAATTTAAATATGGAAACAGTTGCAGAAGGTGTCGAAGACAAAAAACAGTCTGATTTATTAAAAAATATGGGCTGCGACATTGTTCAGGGATATTTTTACGCAAAACCAATGACAGAAAGCGATTTTACGGAAAAGCTGAACAGTTCATTAAAAAAATAAATTTATCTCAGCCTTGAGTTTTGATTCTGTTTTTTGAAAGAATTAAAACAAAATACTATCCATAAATTCATTTGATAACTGAAAATTGCGGGTTTATAATTGAATAAGCAAAATAAATGGAGAACTTTATGAGCACAAAGAAAAAATCAGAAAAAACAAGGGTAATTTCCATTATTCTTGGCGGTGGAAAGGGAACCCGTCTCTACCCGCTTACAAAAGAACGCTCAAAGCCGGCAGTACCTTTTGGCGGTAAATACAGAATCGTAGATATTCCTATTTCAAACTGTATAAACTCAGGTTACAGAAAAATCTACCTTCTTACACAGTTTAACAGTGCGTCATTGCATCATCACATTACAAATACTTACAATTTTGACAATTTTTCCGGTGGATTTGTAGAAATTCTTGCGGCAGAACAGACTCTTGAAAATTCAGGCTGGTTCGAAGGAACTGCAGATGCAGTACGCAAGAATATGATTCACTTTAAATCAGCAAATCCGACTCACTACATTATTCTTTCCGGCGATCAGCTTTACAGAATGAATCTTGAAGACTTTATGAACAGCCATATTCAAAGTGGTGCAGACATTACAATTGCAACAACAGCTGTAAACCGCCACGATGCTTCTGGCTTTGGAATAATGAAGATTGATTCAAAAAACAGAATTACAGCCTTCCAGGAAAAACCTGCCCCGGATTTAGATATTTCTGACTGGAAAATTCCACAAAATTCCCGCGGAGATCTTCCTCCAGAAAAAGAATATCTTGCATCAATGGGAATTTACATTTTTAATGCAAAAACAATGGAAGAAGCTCTCGACAATAACTTTACAGACTTTGGAAAGGAAATCATTCCAAAATCAATAAAGACAAAGAAAGTAAATTCCTACATTTTTAACGGCTACTGGGAAGACATTGGTACAATCCGCAGTTTCTACAACGCGACACTGGATTTAACAGAAAATGTTCCTGCTTTCAATCTTTACGATGTAGAAGAACCGATTTACACTCACATGAGAAATCTTCCTCCGTCAAAAATCAATGGAGCAGAAATTGAAAATTCCCTTACTTCTGAAGGCTGCGTAATTTCAAAAGCAAAACTTAAGCGTTCTGTAATTGGTGTACGCTCTACAATCGAAAACGGCTCAGAACTCGACGGTGTAATCATGATGGGTTCAGACTTTTACGAAACAGAAGAAGAAAAACAGGAAAATGCTCAGAACGGAAAGCCTAATATCGGAATCGGTAAAAACTGCAGGATTGCTGGAACAATCATCGACAAAAATGCAGCAATTGGAGACAACTGCCAGATAAATGTCAGTGGAAAACACTACGAAGACGGAGACCACGGTTTATTCTATGCAGCAGACGGAATTATAGTTATCAGAAAAGGAAGCGTTATTCCTTCTGGAACAATAATCTAAAATTAACCAGGAATTAAAAACAAAGACGATGCCGGATTCTATGTACGATAAACTGGGAGAACTGCTCAGCGAAGCTCTTGAATCCGGCAATTTTTTTGCCCAACAAAAAGAAAAGCCGGCAGAAAATAAAACAGAAGAAAACAAAGATATTTTCGATACAAAAAACGTAAACTTTTTTTTGCATAACTCAAAAACAAACAGAAATTCTGCAGCCCAACAAAATCAAAAAACTATAAAATACGCTTCCCTTAAATTACAGAAAGCATGCGCTTTTATAGGCATAACAGAGGGAATGAGTTACGAAGAAGCAAAAAGAATTTTCAGAAAAAAACTGCTCAGATTCCATCCGGATATGAATGCAGACAACGAAGTAATGAGAAAAATTACAAAACAAAAAACGCTGGAATTATTAAATGCCTGGAATCTTATTGAAGAATGGTACAGGCTATAAAAAACTAATCATTGTTTTCGTCATCTGCAGAAATTAAACCATATTCATTAAGTTTTCTGTGAAGGGTTTTTCTGCCGATTTTTAAAATGTCAGCAGTTTTACTCTTGTTTCCTTTGTTGGCTTCTAAATTTTCAAGAATAATAATTTTTTCAGCTTCGTCTAAACTTATTCCGTAAGGAACAATAATTTCTGATTCTTCTTTTTTATTTTTTAATTCAATTGTTAAATCTTCAGGTTGAATTTCATCTGAACTTGCCATTACAACTGCACTTTCTACACAATGCTGCAATTCGCGGATGTTTCCAGGCCAGTCATAATTGAACAGAATATTTTTGGCAGCATTAGAAAACCCGCGGATATTTTTATTATTCTCTTTATTATATTTTAAAAGAAAATTGTTCAGCAAAAGAGGAATATCGTCTTTTCGTTCCCTGAGCGGCGGAACTGTAATTTCAATTCCCTTTAACCTGAAATACAAATCTTCCCTAAAACGTCTGGCAGCAACTTCGTCTTCTAATTTTTTATTTGTTGCAGAAATTACGCGGACATCAACTTCTATCGTGTCTTCGCCGCCAACGCGTTCAAACTTTTTTTCCTGCAAAACCCGCAAAAGTTTAACCTGAACGTTCTGATTTATTTCTCCAATTTCATCTAAGAAAATAGTTCCACCGTCTGCAAGTTCAAATTTTCCTTTATGTAAAGTTTCCGCCCCGGTAAAGGCGCCCTTTTCATGACCAAACAATTCACTTTCGAGAAGCGATTCGCTCAGTGCGGCACAATGAACTTTTATAAAAGGCTTGTCGTGTCTTGAAGAAGTTTTTTGAATTGCATCTGCAACAACTTCTTTTCCAACTCCGCTTTCTCCGGTTATGAGCACGCTTAATTTTGAATCAGCAACTTTTTTTATAAGTGTGTTGACTTTCTGCAGGGCTGGACTTTTTCCAATCATGTCAGGGGCCAGAGCTTTTGCCTTTACTTCCGACAAAAGTTCCTGATGCTGCAAACTTAATTCCCTGCCCTTTAAGGCTCTTTTTACGACAAGTTCAAGATGTTCAAGATTTAACGGTTTTGTTAAAAAATCGTAAGCTCCATTTTGCATTGCAGAAACAGCTGCATCAATTGAACCGTGACCTGTTAAAACAATTACAGGAATTCCAGGCATTTCTCTGGTAACTTTTTTTAAAACATCTTCGCCAGAAGTTCCAGGCATCCTTAAATCTGTAATTACAAGATCTATATCGCCTTTTGCAAGATATTCAAGACCTTCGTCACCGTTAGCTGCAATTTTTACATTATAGCCGTCCATTTCAAAATCGGCAGCAAGGCCTTCACGGATATTTTTTTCATCATCAATAACTAAAATAGTAAATTTCATAAGCCAGGCCACCTAAAGAGTTTTATGAGTTAAAAGTTTTTTCTGTGTCTGAGGAACTGGAATTGTGAGCGAAAAACAACTTCCTTCGCCCAAAACCGATTCAACCGCAATATCTCCTGAAAATTCCTTAATGATTTTGTAAGACATTGCCATTCCAAGCCCGGTTCCGTTTGCCTTTGTCGTGTAGTAAGGCTCAAAAATCCTGGACTTTACTTCTTCACTCATTCCGCAGCCGTTGTCTTTTATTTTGAGAATAAATTTGTCGTCCTTTACAAAAGTTTCAAATTGAACAAGCCCAAAGAAAACTTCATCAAAGGCATTATTTTTTAAGCTTGCCTTAAAACGATCTTCGATCGCTGCAAGCGCATTCTGAGCAATATTTACAAGAACTTCGCGGAATAATTTTTCGTCAATTAAAAGTTTTGGATCTTCGCTGCAAAGTTTTGATTCAACTTTTACTTTTTTTTCGTTGAACTCCGGAGTAATAAAATCTATAAAATTATTAAGAAGCGAATTCACTTTTACAAGTGCAAAATTTGCAGAAACAGGGCGCACAGCCATTAAAAAATCAACGACAATTTTGTTAAGTCTGTCAATTTCCTGGTTTACAACTTCCAGGTAATTTTCTGTAAATTTTGGTTCCGGCAAAAGTCCGTCGCCTTCCCGCTTCTTCTTTATTGCTTTTTGCAAAAGCTGAATGTGAATACTTATTGCACCGAGCGGATTTTTTATTTCGTGAGCTACGCTTGCAGCTATGTTTGTAAGACCTGCCATTGTTTCCATGCGGTGCAGCAAAACTTCCTGATTGCGTTTTTCTGTTACATCATCAATTAAAACAATGTTGCCTGAAATTTCGTTATTCTGAACAAGAGGAGTTACAGAAATTTCAATAAAGCGGACACTTCCTCCGGAAGTAGAAAGTGTATATTCTTCGCTTATGTTTGTTTTATTATTTTTATCGCAATCCTTAAAAAAAACTGCAATTTCTTCATCATCCAGCAGTTCATAGAATTTCTGACTTGAATTTTCATCGGGCAGAGCTTTTAATGGCAAAAGCCTTTCAGCAGCCTTGTTAATCTGCATTACATTCCATTCTTTAGAAAGACAGACAAGACCGGTTGGAAGCGAATTAAAAATCGATTTAAAACATTCATTTTGATTTTTTAATTCACTAAAAAAAAGTTCAATCTGAGACGAAGAGAGTTTTGAAAGTTTTTCGTAAACCCGATTTGAAAATTCCTGCATAATCACCTCTGAAAATGCGATTTTCTGATTGCAGCTAAATCCCTGTAAAGTTTTTCAAGAGCAGCAATCGGTTTTTGATTGTAAACAGAAACATTATTAAAACATTCCCGAATCGCCCTTATATTTTTTATTTCAACTTCGGCATTCCAGCCGGAAATATTGTTTTCCGACACAGGATTCTTTTGAGCTTCCATCAACTTTTGAAGGAAAATTCTGAAAAGAGTTCTTGGCTCAAAATCTCCGCATTTTTTAACGATTTCGCTTATTTCAATCAAATGATTCTGCTTTATTCCGCCATAAAAGCTTTGAGCACAGTCTTTTAATTGTAAGGCAGAAACCGGCAAAAAAGTTTCAAGATACTGCTGAATATCAGAATTCCCTTTTTGCGGATCGTCGTGAAAAACCCTTTCAATTACTTCTTTTTGCTGAACCTTCGAACGCTGCACAAAATTGTAAGTTCTTACGCGGGAAAGAATCGTTGGCATAACTGCCCCGCGACTGGAAGTCGTTAAAATAAAAACTGCATCAGCAGGCGGCTCTTCAAGGATTTTTAATAAGGCATTTCTTGCACTTTCGTTCATTCTGTCTGCATTTTCGATAATGAGAACTTTTTTACCATCGCTCGACTTCATTCTTGCCCAGAAAGATGCTTTTCTAATATGCTCAATCGGAAGAGAATCGTACATAAAGGAATTTTCTAACTTTTGGGCAGATTCAAGAACCTTTTTAGTTATTTCAGAAAGTTCTTCATTGCCAGGAAGCTGCAAAGACGGATTTAATTTTTCAAGCTGATCATTAATTTCTTCTGCAAGTGGCGAAAGTTTTGAAAGTTTGTCGTCACCTTCCCACAAAACAGGACTAAACCGCAGTGTAAGTTTTCTCACAGCTCGTATATAAAGATAGGTTGCAGCCTTCAGATACGAATAATTATTTGCTCCGGCATCCAGCAAAGTTCTTGTTGCAGCCAGAATTTCAAGAGAACAGTCTCTAGGGCCGGTCAAAATAACATTTGTTCCGTTCAGTTCCTTTTGCTTTTTGCACGAAGGACAGTCGCAAAGCCAGTTTCCTTTATTTTCGGCAGAACTGCATGACAAAATCCGCGCAAGTTCAAGTGCACAGGTAAGTTTGCCGCTGGAAGCAGGTCCGCTCAGCAAAATAGAAGACGGAAGAGTATTCTTTTTTATATCATCACTTAAAAGAGCAGCAGAATCCTGATAAAGAAGATTTTCAAACATTAAACAAACACCGCATTCAGATTTTTTATAGGCTTGTCGAGCAAACCAGAAAGTTTAGCCCAGAAAAACGAATCATTAGTAAGAGAATCAGCATTAAACCACGGCTGGGCTTTTACTAAGACAAGAATAAAACATACGATTGCAAGTCCTTCTAAAACTCCGAGAACAAAGCCTAAAAGCCTGTCCAGACTTTTTAAAATATCACCGCTTGCAATACTGCCGATTACGGTTTGAATTATTTTTACAAGCAAAAAAGTTGCAATAAATAACAGAATAAAAGCAATTACAACGCAGGCAGTTTGAATTTTTATTATATTTTCAAGATAAGGGCTCAACTTTCCGCAAAAAAGAACGGCAACCAGAATTCCTGCAATTACAGAAAGTTTTCCAAAAAGCTCTTTTATAAAACCTTTTGCACAGGCCATAATTCCAAAAAACACGATTATTACAAAAAAAACAATATCAACAAAAGAAAAATGCATTTTTTCCACCTAAAATCAGTCTTTATTTTGAATTTCGCTGAAAATAAGTTCAGCAATTACAAGGGCAGCTCTTTTTCCACCAGCAAGTTTTTTTGCATTTTCCGCCATTTTATTGCGGAGATCTTTGTCCAGTAGTTTTTCAAGTTGAATTCTTAAATTGGCAGAATCAGCTTCTTTTCCTGCAAGAACAAAGGCAGCACCATTTTTTTCAAAAAAGCGGGCATTATCAACCTGGTCGCCACGGGTTCCGCTTCCACACAAAGGAATTAAAACAGCCGCCTTTCCTTCAACTGCGCTTTCCCAAAGCGTATTAGCCCCCGCCCTCGAAAGCACAACGTCGGCACAGGCAATAACGTCCGGCATCTGCTCATAAATAAAAGGATACGGAAAATAAGAATCCGTCTGCTCTGGCACAAAATCAGCATCCTTTGTACCGCACTGATGCACGACATTAAAACGCTCGGTTAGCCATTCAAGATTCTGTACAACAAGTTCATTTAACTGGTGGGCACCAAGACTTCCGCCAAGAACAAGCAGAACAGGCTTAGTTAAATCTACATTTTTTCCATTAAATAAAAAGTTTCGTCCTTTTTGTGCATCTGCATTATAAAAAACAGGACGAACTGGATTTCCGGTAACGACAGCGTTACTTTGTTTGTCTTTTTTAAGATATTTTACAGTTTCCGGATAAGAAACAAGAATTTTAGAAGCAAAGCGACTGTTTAACTTAGTTGCAAGGCCCGGAGTAAAATCGCATTCATGCGTAAAAACAGGAATTTTAAGGATTTTTGCGGCAAGACAAGGAGGAACGGAAACAAAGCCTCCCTTAGAAAAAACTATTTGTGGCCGGATTATTAAAAGCCTAAAAAAAGAAACAAAAAAACCAGCAGCGATTTTAAAAAGATCAAAAAAGTTTTGAACAGAAAAATATCTTCTTAACTTTCCGGAAGGAATTCCACAGAAAAAATCGGCACTTCCACTCTTTTCTACAAGAGTTTTATCCATTCCTTTACTGTTGCCGAACCAGTAAATTTTTACATCTGTGCCGTTATTTTTTGCAAGAGCCTTTAACTCGTCGGCAATTGCAAGCCCTGGATAAATATGACCGCCAGTTCCACCACCAGCAAATACAATTTTTACACTCATATGTGTTATTATGACACACTTTGTTTTTTTTCTCAATAATGAGAGCACCCTCAGACGACTGCGCAAAGGTCGAGTTATCCGATGGTTAATAAGTTCTCCAGTGACGGTTGCTGTCTGTTCAGCATGACAACACTTTCCTGTCAGCCTCCTTTCAATTAAGAAATTGCAAGGAGGCATTTTTTTAATGATAACGCTACAGAGAAAGTCTTAAACTTGCAGCACCAGACCACAATCCGTCGTCTGTAATGTGTCTAAGATCTGCAGTAAGGCTCATTGTAAAATCGATTACAAGGAATCTTAAACCGACACCGGCAAAAATCTGCGGCTGAATTGCATTAAAGTCAAATGAATCTGTTTTATATTCGCCACTGTCCTTTGTTTTTACACTATACCCAGCTTTATTTGCAGCATCTGCAATCTGACCTGCATAAGTCTGGTTATATGACCAGTCCCATGTATTATTAGACTTTGAAACAAGACCTCTTACACCAACAAAAGGAGTTATAAAAAGCAAAGTTTTAGAAAGCTGAGCCTGTGCATACATTGTGTGAACTTTATAGTCAATATTTGCAGAAGCATAATTACTGGAAATTCCAAAACTTCCCTGGTTATAAAAATATCCTGCTCCAACACTGATTTTAGGCATAATAAGCCCGCCCTTTACAAGAGCGTAACGAACATCCATTCCAACTGTGAGCAAATCAACATCCAGGTCTGCACCAAACTGAGAAGTGCTCATTTTTCCAGTCTTTATTACAGCAATGTCAAAGTCAAAAGGAAGAAGCAGACCGCCAATACGAAGGTCAGCTGTAAAAACAGGAAGATAGTAATTGTCTTTAATGTCTATATCATTAAGACCTAGGGCATCTACAGCCTGCTTTAATCCGCTTGTATCAATGTGAGTAAGGCCGACATTAATACCGGCACCAAGATTTGGCGGAACAGAGATAAGCTGACCAATATAAGCATCTGCCCAAACATTCTGCTGGGTTGCAGCCTGAGGAACAGATATAGAAAGCTGTTCTGCAAAATCGTCAAATCCGGAACTGATTTTATCAGCAGAGTCGTTCAATTCTTTAACAGTACCATCAATGTCACTCAAGTTGATTGCAAACGCAGCTGTTGAAATAAAAGCAAGGCCGGCAAAAAGCACGGCAATTTTACTGATTTTCATAAAAACACCTCCACAAGGGCATAAAAAAGGAATTTTCAAACTTTTATAAATAGACACGCGTAATTTTAACGCAAAAAAGAATGACTGACAAATAACTATTCTTTTTATTCTATTGAATTCTTACGCGGGCAAAAAAAAACCTCTGAAAAACTTTCAGAGGTTTGCCACAGGTTGGAATCGGACCAACGACATACGGATTTTCAGTCCGGCGCTCTACCAACTGAGCTACTGCGGCGTTGATGTATATTACTATATCTGAAACGATATTCTTAGTCAATAGCAGTTTTCTATTTTTTTAATTTTTTTTTCACTTTTTTTTTATTTTTGCCTCTTCGCGGCAGGGATTTTGGCATACCTCCGGTATGCTGCGAGTTTGCGCTCCCCTGCGGCAGGGATTGGAGGGGCGCCGGCAGGCGTTGTTTTACGCAGGTTGAGGCTTCCTCAACCTGCGTAAAACAATGAAGCGCACATGCGCGGAACCCCGCAAAGCCCGGTTTTTGCAGGCTTCTGCCTGCAAAAAGCCGCCCGGATATTAAAAATCCTAGAACTTTATTTTACGGTCTGTCCCTTTGTAATATTCACTGCGGAGCTCACGGATCTGATCATCGTTCATGTAATCGTCAAACGGCATCATGCGGTCAATTACACCGTTTGGAGTAATTTCGATAATACGGTTGGCAATTGTAGAAATAAATTCGTGGTCGTGGCTTGTAAAAAGTATTACACCAGGGAAATCAACAAGTGCACGGTTTAAGCTTTCGATTGCTTCGAGGTCAAGATGGTTTGTAGGATCGTCCATAATAAGAATATTTGAACCTGCAAGCATGAGCTTAGAAAGCATACAGCGGACTTTTTCTCCTCCGGACAAAACCTTTACTTTTTTAAGGGATTCGTCGCCGGAAAAAAGCATTCTTCCTAAAAATCCACGGACATAAGCGTCGTCCTGTTCTTTTGAATACTGCTTGAGCCAGTCTGTAATATTGTAATCGTTATTAAAATACTGGTTATTATCGCGGGCAAGATAAGAAAAACTTGTTGTCTGTCCCCAGAAATATTCGCCGCTGTCTGCCTTTTTTTCACCGGAAATAATGTCAAAAAGTGAAGAAATCGTATTGTGCTCGATTCCGACAAAGGCAATTTTATCTGTGCGGTTAACGACGAGGTTAAAGTCCTTTAAAAGCTGAACTGAGTCTTCGTCTTTAGAATTCAGTTTGCGGCATTCAAGAACATTGTTACCGATTTCGCGGTCCGGCTTAAACTGAACAAACGGAAATTTACGGCTTGTAACAGGAAGGTCGTCAAGTTCAAGTTTTTCGAGAACCTTTTTGCGGCTGGTTGCCTGACGTGATTTAGCAGCATTTGAAGCAAACCTCTGGATAAATTCCTTAAGGTCTTTTGCTTTTTCTTCGTTTTTGCGCTTTTGATCCTTAGCCTGCTTCTGCAGAATCTGGCTCATCTGATACCAGAAATCGTAGTTTCCTGCAAACTGCGTAATTTTACCGTAGTCAATATCGCAGATAACTGTACAGACTGTATTCAAGAAGTGACGGTCGTGGCTTACAACAATTACGACATTTTCAAAACCGAGAAGGAAGTCTTCCAGCCAGTTGATTGATTCAAGGTCGAGACCGTTTGTAGGTTCGTCGAGTACGAGAATATCAGGATTACCAAAAAGTGCCTGTGCAAGAAGAACGCGGACTTTCTGAGATTCATCGAGTTCGCTCATCATTTTGTCATGGTACTTTTCTTCAAGGCCAAGTCCCGAAAGCATCTGTTCAATCTGGTTTTCGGCTTCGTATCCGCCGAGTTCTCCAAACTGAGCTTCGAGTTCTGCAGACTTAATTCCGTCTTCTTCTGTAAAATCTGCTTTTGAATAAATTTCGTCGCGGGCTTTAGAAACTTCGTAAAGTTTTGGATAACCCATCATAACAGTTTCTTTTACGCTGTATTCATCAAAAGCGAAGTGATCCTGCTTTAAAACAGCCATTCGTTCACCTGGTGTAATTATAATTTCACCAGAATCGCGGTCCTGTTCACCAGAAAGAACTTTTAAGAATGTTGACTTACCGGCACCGTTTGCACCAATAATGCCGTAACAGTTTCCGGCAGTAAATTTAAGGTTTACGTCTTTAAAAAGCGGTTTTTCGCTAAAATGCAGGCTTACGTCTGATACTGTAATCATTTTATAGATTTTCTCCCGTTAAAGATTTTAAGGCATTTCTAAAAACTCACAGTTTTTAGAAAGCTCATTTTATTTTTCTAAAAAAATTTTAATTTTTTTTCCGCACAAAAGCTGCTAAAAATTAGGCAGCAGTTGCGTAATCGCTTTTAAGCAGTTTTTAGAATTTTTATTTACTGAAAAGTTTTTTAATTCTGGCAAAAAATCCAGTCTTTTTAGCAGTTTCTGTTTTTTTGCCACCTTTTTTTGAATTTTTATAATTTTTGTTTACGTTCTGTTTAATCTGCGTTTTTTTATTTTTAGTATTTTTGCCGGCAGCTGCTGCCACACCGCTGCGGGAAGCATATTTTTCTTTATAATACTTCATTCTCTCGTCGGCAGTCATTGAACTCAACTTTGCAAGTTCTTCTGCACTTGAATGCGCAGTCTTAGCTTTTTGAGAAGCTGTACGCCTGGTTTTTGTAGGAGTTTTAGAGACTTTTGTCCGTCGCTCTCTTCTTTCTTCTCCCTTAAAGCTCTTATGACCGCCACGTTTTTCTTCTGAATCAAGTTTTATGTAAACATTATTGCTCTTGTCTTCTTCAAAATCTTCTTCGAGGGCAAGACGGCTTGGAATCTGTTTTTCTATGTAGCGTTCAATCGGCATTAAAGAATAAACATCCTGCTCTGAACAGAAAGTGTATGCTTTGCCAGATTTTCCGGCTCTGGCAGTACGACCGATTCTGTGAACATAGTTTTCGGCTTCGTTTGGTAAATCGTAGTTTACAACCATTGCCAGATCATTTACGTCAATTCCGCGGGCAGCGACATCTGTTGCAATAAGGCATTTTATTTTTCCGTCTTTAAAATTGTTCATTATCTTTAAACGACGGCTCTGAGGAAGGTCACCGATTATAAATTCATTCTTTACGCCGTTTATCGTTAAGCGTTTAGAAAGGATTTCGCACATTTTTTTTGTATTGCAGAAAATAATCAGACTTTCCGGCTGTTCACGATGAATGATTCCCAAAAGCAGGCGGAGTTTATCGTCGCTCGAAACGTGAATAAGTTCCTGGTCAATTTCGTCAACCGTAATATTCTGAGCTTCGATTGTAACTTCCTTTGCATCACGGGTGTATTCCCATGCAAGGTTTTTTACGTAGGAATTCAAGGTTGCAGAAAAAAGCATCGTCTGTCTTGCACCTGAATCTGGCAGGAATTTTACGATTTTCCTTAAATCAGGATAAAATCCCATATCAAACATGCGGTCTGCTTCGTCAATTGCAAGATAGGAAACCCGGCTCAAGTCCATTCTTTTCGATTCGTGCAGATCAATTACGCGGCCAGGAGTTCCAATTATAATGTCAACTCCATCTTTAAGTTCTTCAATCTGTTTTTCGTAACCTACTCCACCATAAAAAGAAGCACAGACAAGCCCGGTGAACTTTCCAAGTTTTGCAGCCTCTTCTTCAACCTGAACGGCAAGTTCGCGGGTTGGAACCATAACAAGAGCTTTTTTGCCTTCAGCCTTACCGCCAGACAAAAGCTGCTGCATTATTGTCACAAGAAAGGCTGCAGTTTTTCCGGTTCCTGTCTGAGACTGAACATAAAGGTCAGAGCCGTCAAGCGAAACTTTTAGAACCTGCTCCTGAACCGGAGTACAGTTTTCGTAAGAAGCTTCTTCAAGCCCCTTAAAAAGGTTTTCATTTAAATTTAATTCTGAATATTTCATGGCATTCACTAAAACAAAATAATTTACAAATTGTAACTAAAAATCAAGATTATATAGAAAATTTATGAAAATTATACAGTTTTTTAACATTCATTTCAACTTTACGCAAATTAAGGTCTGAATTTGGGGTCATTCTGCCTTGCGGCAGAACCGGGCTTTGCGGGATTCCGCGCCTGTGCGCTGCATTGTTTTACGCTGGTTTCGACACTCTCAACCTGCGTAAAACAACGCCTTTCGGCGCCCCTCCTATCCCTTGCGCAAGCAAGGTCGTGCGCTTTAGCGCACACGATAATAAAGGGGCTGTGAAACAAACTCGCAGCGTAGCAGTCGTCAGACTGATACGCAAAAATCCCTCCCGTAAATTGAACGTTCTGTTTTTTTTATGTATATTAAAGGCACAATGGAAAACACACAGGGCAAAAATCAATATCAGGCAGAACTTTTTGCAAACCGCCTTTCAAAAAAATACCGTCAGTTAAAAAAATGGGCACGTAAAAACAGGATCAGCTGCTACCGGCTTTATGACAAAGACATTCCGGAAGTTCCTCTTGCAGCAGATCTTTACGAATTTTTACCAGACGAAGTTTCTACAAAAACCGAATGTGCACTTTTTCTGCGCGAAACAGAAAATGCAGTTTCTCAAAATAACCAGAACGTAATAACAGAATCAAAATCAAGACTCTTTCTTCACCTTTACCTTTACGAACGTCCTTACGAAAAAGACGAAACAGAAGAAGAACTCTGGTTAAACGAAATGGCAAAGGCAGCAGCAAAAACTCTGCAGATTCCAGAAAGCCATGTAATTCAAAAATTGCGCAAAAAACAAAAAGGCGACAGTCAGTACGAAAAAATCGAAACTTCAACAAAAGTAGAAGGCACAACCCAGGAATGCGGTCAGCTTTTTAAACTCAACTTAAGCGAATACCTGGACACAGGACTTTTTTTAGACCACCGCCCGTTAAGAAATACAGTGCGTTCAACTGCAGGTGGAAAAGACGTATTAAATCTTTTCTGCTATACCGCAAGTTTTTCTGTCTATGCAGCAGAAGGCAGGGCCCGCCATGTAGAAAGCGTTGATTTAAGCAACACATACATTGCATGGGCAAAAGAAAACATGGCATTAAACGGCTTTACGGATAAAAATAAATATCAGTATACAAGACAGGACGTAACGGGCTTTTTAAATCAGAAAAATGCAGAAGTAGAAAACGAAGAAGGAACAAACCGCTACGATCTGATAATTTTAGATCCGCCGACTTTTTCAAATTCAAAAAACACCCAGAATGTTTTAGACATAAACCGCGACTGGAGCACACTCTGCGCAAAATGCCTTAAGATTTTACGCCCAAAAGGAATCCTCTATTTTTCGTCAAACAGCAAAAGACTTTCCTTTAACGAAGAAGAATTAAAGCAGAAAGCAGAAGGCTTAACATTTACAGTTCAGGACATAACAGCGCAGACAATTCCACAGGATTTTAACGGAAAAAAGCCTCACAGATGCTGGAAGATGCAATTAAACTAAAGGAAAATACAAAAAACACGACGCTAAAAACATTTGCACCGATTCAGCTTACAAAGCTTTTCCATGCATAAAAAAAATCCACCCGAAACCGGGCGGATTTTTTTTAAGTTTTACCTTATTTAGATTCTTTGTTTGTAAGACCAAAACGTTTGTTGAATCTTTCGATACGTCCTGCAGTATCAACAAGTTTCTGCTTACCTGTATAGAACGGGTGGCAGGCAGAACAAATTTCAACGTGGATGTTCTGTACTGTTGAACGTGTTTCAATTACGTTGCCACACTGACAAGTAATTTTTGTCATTTTGTATTCTGGATGAATACCTGCTCTCATGTTTATCTCCTTTACACTTGCCCGATATTAAAGCAACCCCAGTCACCTCTAGCTTACGCAAAAACCAAACGGCGCGTTTCTATCATTTCATCACTGTTAGGAAGCAAGTTAACACCACAAGCGTGATTGCCTATATTATCAGTTTTTTATAAAACAAGTCAATCAGCGCAAAATCTTTTGATCACTGAGCTGCCGAACCTGTGTTCATTGCAGACAGGAAAGCCTTGTTGTCCTTGCTCTTTTTCATCTGCTGTAAGATAAGTTCTGTAATTTCAACATCTTCCATTGGAGCAATAACTTTGCGCAATACCCAGATTTTCTGCAGTTCATCTTCTGTAAGCAGGAGTTCTTCTTTTCTTGTTCCAGACTTTTTAATGTTAATTGCAGGGAATAATCTGCGTTCTGCAAGTTTACGGTCAAGGTTAATTTCTGAGTTTCCAGTTCCTTTGAATTCTTCAAAAATAACTTCGTCCATGCGGCTTCCTGTTTCAATAAGTGCCGTAGAAACGATTGTTAAAGAACCGCCTTCTTCTATATTGCGGGCTGCACCAAAAAATCTCTTTGGCTTATGCAATGCATTTGAATCAACACCACCAGAAAGAACTTTTCCGGAAGTTGGAACCGTAATATTGTAAGCGCGTGCAAGACGTGTAATTGAATCGAGCAGAATTACGACGTCGCGTTTATGTTCTACAAGACGTTTTGCTTTTTCAAGAACCATTTCTGCAACCTGAACATGGCGGGTTGCCTGTTCGTCAAAGGTTGAAGAAATTACTTCGCCCTTAATTGCCCTTTCCATATCCGTTACTTCTTCCGGGCGTTCATCTATAAGAAGGACAATCAAATAAACTTCAGGGTTATTCTGAATAATTGCATTTGCAATCTTCTGCATAAGGATTGTTTTTCCGGCTTTAGGAGGAGCAACAATTAAAAGACGCTGACCTTTTCCAATCGGAGCAAACAAGTCAACAATTCTTCCGGAATATTCATCGCTTACAGTTTCGAGGCGAAGTTTTTCATTAGGATACAACGGAGTAAGGTTTTCGAAAGGAACGCGGATCTGAGCAACGCGAGGTTCGTCAAAGTTTACTGTTTCGATACGAAGAAGAGCAAAGAATCTTTCCCCTTCTTTTGGTGAACGGGTCTGTCCGTAAACTGTATCTCCGGTTTTTAAATTAAAAAGGCGAATCTGGCTCGGGCTGATGTAAATATCATCCGGACCTGGAAGATAGCTGTTCTGAGGAGAACGCAAAAATCCGTATCCGTCCGGTAAAATTTCAAGTGCACCAGAAGCAAAAATAAGTCCGCCACGTTCTGTGTGTGCCTTTAAAATATTAAAAATCAATTCCTGCTTTTTCATTGAAGGAATATCTTCTTCAGCACAACCATATTGAATTGCCATGGAACGCAATTCCGGCATACTCATTTTTGTAAGATCATTGATTAAAAGGCGTGGTTTTGATTCGTATTCTTCTGGATTTTCGATTATCTGAGCTGCAGCTGTAGCTTCGTCCCTTGCAGCGTTTCTGGCAGCTATTCTTTCTCTATAGGAAGGCTTTCTGTTATTAAGGTGCTGGCGGTTGTTATAAGGACGTTCATTTCTTTCGTTTTTTTCAGAATCCCCTTTTTGAACAACAACTCTTCGTCTTGGTTTTACAACAACTTTTGTTTTTTGTTCTTCTTCGCCTTCAGAATGTTCTGTTTCGTTTTCGGAAACCTGATTTTCTTCAGAACTTTCTGTAGCCCCAGACGATTCTTCTGATGCTGTCTGAGCAGGAATTTCCTGATTTTCTGAATTTCCAGCTTTTAAGTTCTGTCCGTCTTCTGTAACCTGTGGACTTTCAAAAGACTGCGGCTGAATATCCAGTTCCAGCTGTTTTTGTGGCTCTTCTGCTTCAGATTTTGCTTCTTCTGATTTGTCCAAAAACCGGCGCTTAATCAATGCCATTTGGTTTTCTCCATTAAATAAAAAATATAAAAATATGAGTAACTTTATGATTTAAAACATGGATTCTGATATAACATCAGCAAGACTTTCAAGATTTTTTGATTTTGTAATAGAACAAACAAAAACACCTGTAGAAAATCTAAATAACATCAGGTTTTCTTAAAAAAAATATTATACAAAAAAAATGGATTTTTTGAAAAAAGAACTGATAGTCTGATTATATTATCTGACCAAAAAAAGTCAACACGGATTTTTAATTTTTGCATATGGGCTGCAGAACTTTATTCAGAGTATTAAACATTCCGCCCTTGTACAGAAATTTTAATGTGGCAAATCTGACTTTATAATCAAAGCCTGTCTGAATTCTTCCGAAGCAACTGAAAATAAATCAACTTCCGGCTGCTCCTGCAGCATTGTAACCTGGCCTTCAAAATCAACGTCGTCGGCAATTCTAAGTTTTGCAGTAGAAACATCACCTGTTACGCAACTGCCGGAACACATTTCAACACGTTCTTTTGCTTCAATATCGCCCTTTACTTTGCCTGATATTACGATTGAATTTACCTTTATTCCTTTTACATCACAGACAGCAGTCTTATCAATCTCGAGATTCCCGGTTGCATTTATTTTTCCGCTGAATTTTCCGGTAATTACAAGTTCATCTGTAAATTCAAGTTCACCGTCAAATTCTGTTTCCTGACCAAAAACAGTAAGGTTCTTTTTCTGATTTTCGTTTTTGTTTTCAACCTTTTTTTCTGATTCTTTTTCTTCAATCTGAGACATGATTTTTTATCTTACCTTATTTAATTCAACTTCGCAATATAAGTAATCTTCTGTAAAGGGTTTGAGCATTTTTTCAACTTTTCCATATGAATTTATATAGCAGGTCTGCCCGCTTACTGATGAGCGCAACATTGGAATTCCATTTTCTGCAGAACGAAACACAGCAACAGCAAGATGCTGCATTTGAGCAGCACGGCTAAAACTCCAGGAATCATTCGAAATATTTACCAGAAGTTCAGCCCCGCTAGCTGCCATTTCTTTTGAAATATCACCAAAACTGTCTTCAAAGCAGATTGGAGTTCCTAAAGTAACATCATTGCATGTTAAAAGCTTTTTTTTCTTTCCTGCAAACCACCAGTTTCCGTGGACAACATTCTTTACATAATAATCAGGAAAAAATCCTTTAAAAGGAAAATCTTCTGAAAACGGGACAAGATGATTTTTTTTGTAAACCTGCCAGTTTGGAAGAATCGTTTTTTGAGTCGGAACAATCGGCTTTGTCGGTGCAAATAAAATTGCACTGTTGTAATGTTTGAAATTTGTTCCGATTAAAAAGCTGCTGTTTTTTGAATTTATGTAATCAAAAAGTTCAGAAGCAAGTTTTACCCGTCTTTGTTCAATATCAGGATTGCGCCGGTAAACAAAATAAGAAACAACGTCTACAACAACTGCACTTTCCGGCCATACGACCAGCTGGGTATCAGGGTGCTCTTTTAACGCAAGATCAGTGATGAGCTTTAAAGAATCAACTTCTTTTATGTATTCTTCAATTCCATTTTTTTTAGGATCTGCATTATTTTGAATTAAAACAGTTTTTAAGCTTTTTTGAAGATCCTCTTTTTCTGCAAAAAAACCAATAAAAATATATTGAACAAAAAGGAGGAAGAAAAAAAGAATTCCTCCGAAATAAACATAATTAAAATGATTGTATTTTTTATAATATTTTAAAATTCCGGCACAAAGACAATTAAATAGAATAACAAGAAAGGTAATTCCCCAGACTTTTAAATATCTTGCAGCATGAATAAGAATTGAATATTTCCACTGTGTATAACCGCTGATTCCGTAACTAAAACCTAAATAGCCCTGTGCAAATAGATATTCACTGACAAAAAGAATTATACAGTTAAGGATAAAACTGAATTTTCTTGTTTTTGAAACAAGTTTTAGCAGTAAAAAAATAATAATCCAGTAAAGTCCAAAAAGTACAAAAGACCCAATGCCTGCTAAAAAACTGTGCCGTAAAATCCAGTAAAAACAAAAAGCATAACTGAAAAAACCGTAGATAAAACCAAAAAGGACAGTCTTTTTAAAACTAAAAGTTGAAATGAATAAAAGAAATGGAATGTAATAAATCCAGGCTAAAAAACCGAGACCGTCTGTAAATATAAAATTCGGATGAGCTAAAAACTTAAGGACTACCGAAAGAAAAACAGAAACAAATCCCACCAGCAACTGCTTTTGTCCTTCAGCCTAGTTTGAAACAGGAAGATCCCAAAGCGATTTTTTTAATTCCTGCCCCGCCCTGAATGCTGCAACATAATGAGGAGCAACTGTAAGCTGCTCGCCGGTTTTTGGATTACGTGCCTTAGAACGGCCTTTTCTTAAGCGCGGTTCAAAAGTACCAAAACCACGAAGTTCAATCGTGTTTCCGTCCTTTAAGGCATCTTTCAGCTCGTCAAGGAGCTGTTCTACAATATCCTGAATCAGCTTTTTTTCGCACTGAGTTTTAAGGTAAACAGATTCAACTAAATCATATTTTGTTACTTTTTTAGAAGACATTCTTTTTACCTCAGGAATTAAAATTAGAAAAAAAATTCCTGATACCATAAGAACTTTTATGATACCAGGTCTTTAGAAGAAGAATAAAAAGTTCCTTAAAACTTTTGCTTATACAAATTTTTACAAGGAACTTTTTCTCCTAGTTATTTTGCAGCAACTGCACCAAATGAAACGTTATAAAGCTTCATCATGCGTGACTTTTTGCGAGAAACAGCATTGCGTGTAAGAACACCCTTGCTGCGGGCAGAGTCAAGCTTAGATACTAAAGTTGTAAGCTTTTCCTTAGCAACTTTTTCATCTTTAGCCTGAACAGCTTCTACAAACTGTCTTGCATAAGTGCGAACTTCACTTTTAATTGCTTTGTTGTGCAAGCGACGAACTTCGCTCTGTGCATATCTTTTTTCTGCAGATGATTTTTTTCCAGCCAAAGGAGGCACCCCCAAATAAAAACTTTATAAATATTAACAAAGCAGCAATTTCTAGTCAAGATAGATTTTTCTTAATTTGCATTATTATATAAATTTAGGCTAGTTTTTTGAAATATCTGAAGTTTGCTTTATTGACACAGGATAAAGTAATTGGTATATTAGTCGAACATATTCGAATATTTTTTGGAGGATAGTCATGGCTGGTGCTAGTAAGAACTCTCGTACAACAGTTGCAACACAGAAATTTGAATGCCCTGAATGTGGTGGCGAAATCGTAATGAAGACTTTGTACGAAAACGGAAGACTCCGCAACGTTGCAGAGTGTTCAAAATGCAAACTCACAAAACGTCGTCCTAAAGATTTTAGAAAATAACTTTCTTTAACGACCATATAAGTCCTGCAGGCTAAAGTACACAGTCTGCGGGATTTTTTTTGCCTGTCGAGACAAAACGTTTTTTAATTCTGAAAAACCAGGCCTAGCCCTGGCTGCAGCCCCTTTAGTTGGCACGAAAGTGCCAATGAAGCGGAAGCGGAAGGGCGAAAGGCAGGACGAGACAAAAAATTGCGCTCCTAAAAAACTTAATCGATTAAGGCTGCCACAGCCCCACTGATATTATCTAAAGTATCATACATTTTTTTTGTCTGAGGAATGCTCGAAGTAAAAATGCGGCCGTACTGCTTTTCTGCAATTCTCCGGTCAAGAACAACAACCGCGCCTTTATCTGTATTGCGCCGCATAAGCCTGCCAAATCCCTGTCTGAACTTAATGACTGCATCAGGAACAGAAAGTTCCATAAACGGGCTTCCTCCTCGCTGCTGAATAAGCTCTGACTTTGCTGCAAAAACAGGATTACTCGGAACCCCAAACGGCAGTTTTACGATAATTACCTGCGAAAGACTGTCTCCCGGAACATCAACACCTTCCCAGAAAGAATCTGTTGCAAAAAGAACGCTTGTTTTGTCTTCCCTAAAAAGGCTCAGCAGACGGAATCTGTCGTCGTCGCCCTGCTTTAAGATTTTTATTCCAGAAAGCCTTAAGGCTGTTCTTGCAGTATCACAGGCATGCCGAAGAGAATCATACGAAGTAAATAAAACAAGGGTTTTTCCACCGGCACAGCGAATCAGTTTTACAACTGCATCTTCGACATAATGCTGAAATTCAACTGCACTGTCTGGAAAAGGCGCATCCTTTGTAACAGCAAAAAGAACATTCTGCTGATAAGGAAACGGCGATGGAAAAGCCTGTTCGATTACCCGCTCATTTTCCACAAAAGAAACTCCTGTATGTTTTTTCCAGAAGTTAAATGTATTTCCAATGCTCAATGTTGCCGATGTGCACACAACGCTGTCCATTGGTTCAAAAACGCCACGGTTCATTGTCTGAGAAATGTCCAGCGGAGTTTGAATAAACTGAACGTAATATGGATTTTCCACATTTTTTGCAGCAGTAGAACTCAATTTTGATTTTTGAATCCAAAATACAAAATCAGGATGTTCGCTCCAGGAAAGGAAATTTCCTAAAACAACTGAACAGTCTTCAAGACGGCGAAGAACACTCTTTGTTTCGTATAAAACAGGCTCGTCACTTGCGTCATCTGGAATGCAGTCAAAGAGTTTACGGACATTTGCAACAAAATCTGCAATATGCTTCTGCAAAACCTGCATCGAATACAAAACATTTACAAAACGCGTATGCGAAGCCTTGTAAAGACGGAGGGTGTATTCATTTTCCAGCAAAAGCATTCCTGCATCTTCGAGACTTTCTAAAGCGACTTTTATCTGGTTTACATTTTCGATTAAATCATTTGATTTTTCTTCGGACATGGCAAGAGACAAAAGAGTAAATAAAAAACCGGCAACGCTGCCACGCCGAGTTCTATATAAAAGATTGAGCTGTTTTTGAATTTTAAATCTGTTTATCTGATTACTGAAAAAAGAAGTTGCAGCATCTTCGATTCCGTGAGCTTCGTCAAAAATTATACGTTTATACGGAGGAAGGACTGCGGTATCTTCAAATCCCGCACCTTCGAGCCTGGATTCTATATCTGCAAATAAAAGATGATGGTTTACAACAAGAATGTTTGCATCAGCAGCTTCTTTTCTTACCTTCATTACAAAGCATTTTTCACGATGAGGACACTTCATTCCCATGCAGGCATCTGCTTCAGAATTTACTTTCTGCCAGAT
The DNA here is from genome assembly GCA_963613915.1 of uncultured Collinsella sp. Lineage (GTDB taxonomy): Bacteria > Spirochaetota > Spirochaetia > Treponematales > Treponemataceae > Treponema_D. Next base: position 543 of record CAVEBK010000038.1, on the reverse strand, counting down.
ATTTTCCGGTGGCATAAAAGAAAGGTCGCTTCTGCTGCCGGTTGGAGTTGTTTTTGACCATTCAAAAATCTTATCGAATGTTTCCTGTTCTTCGTTGAATAAATCGCGTTCTTTTCCTGTTTCTTCAAGACGCCGCAGGCAAAGAAAATTCTGCCGCCCCTTTACCAGAACAGCCTTTACTTTTTTATTTATGATTTTTTCTGCAAGAGGAATATCTTTTTCGATCAGCTGCTGCTGTAAATTTATTGTTCCGGTAGAAACAATTACGCGTTCTTTATTTTCCAGAGCCCAGAACATTGAAGGAATTAAATACGAAAACGACTTTCCAACTCCAGTTCCAGCTTCAAAAACTCCGATTTTATTCTGATTAAATGAACGGGTGATTTTTTTTACTAATTCAAGCTGAACTAATCTTTCTTCGTAATTTTGAGAAGATTTTGCAAAAGGACCGTCTTTAGAAAGATAAAATGAAATTTCTTCTTCCTTAAACTTTTTTATAACTCTCGGAAGAACTGGCTCCATTACAACATAAACTTCAGAAAC
>CAVEBK010000037.1:0-24162 GCA_963613915.1 uncultured Collinsella sp. | reverse complement strand
CTTTTTTTATATTAAATTTTGTTTTGTCATTGACAGATGGCACAACATATCAGGAGAAAATAATGGCGCGATTGGATGAACTGAAAGCGAAAAGAACTGCATTGAGTGAACGTAGTAAACAGACAGTTTCGGAGGCTGAAAATATCACAAGTGAAAGTTATCGAGTAGCCAAAGTTAGTCATGATGCACAAATCATAATAAAAAACCTGGATGCTGAATTTGAGGCACAAACAAAACTGCATGGAAAAGATATTGCTTTTTTGTTTTTTGCGATAGCGTTGCAGTGTGTACGGCAGTATTTTCTGACAGATTTTAAAGAAAGACTTAGTGACCAGAAAGCTGCAAAAAAAACTGTAGGGCATACAGAGGAACATTCTGACAGAAACCACAGATATTATAATCCAGATATTGCAGAAATTATTTCAAATCCAGTTCCTTTCGATACAACATTTGGAGCGCCTCTGCTAGAAAGTGATATTGCAAAACACGGAGGGCATCGTTATACAACTTTAGGACATGATCCGGTTTTGGGATGGATTTTTGGAACTGCAAATATTGCAACCAGTACTTTGACCGATTATAAATTTCACTCATATCATATTTTTACTGGTGAAAACAAAGTCGGTAATAGATTAGACAAAGTTACAAATCGTGCTGATACAGCAAAAGTTATTTCTTACACTTTTCAAAAACTTTTAAATGAAGGAAAGGACGGAAAAATAAAAGTTGGTGCTTCAATAATAAAAGAAGCAATTCATTTAAAATCTGACATAAATACTTTTAACAGTCTGCCAATTCCTGTAATTTCAACGTTCAATCCAGATTTGGCATCTTCCCTTGCCCACTATGGATTAGATATGTCAAATGTTTTTACAATTACAAAACAAGCAGTTCTTGCCGAAGCAATAAATATGATTGTTGCAATGATTCATCGCTTAACATACAACGAAGAAAACGATGGGAAAAAAGAACTTTTTGAAGTAAGAAGTCGTAAAATTATTACATATTCAAATGTTATAGCATCTACCAGCAATGTAATTGCTGTAGGCCTAGGAAGTGCAATCGGAGTTTCAACAAACAATCCAGCTTTGATAAAAAAGAGCCTTAGCAAAATTGATATTGGAGGCTTTGCAGTAACTCTATTTCGGCTTATAAACGACCATAAATTTATTCAACAGATAAAACAAGAATTTATTTTGGACAATTTTGATAAGTTGATTCAAGGAGATATATAACTTAAAAAAATGCCCCCTCTAAAAACACGAGTTTTAATTCGGGTTATATCAATGAATTAAAACTCGCAGGCATCTGGTGACAATTTTTTTGAAGGAAATAATGGCAAGGTGTACATTATAGATGTGCTTATGATGCTTATCAATTCATATGCCTGAAAACATCTATAAGTCAATTTTTAGGGATTAATATTATTGTCGTCTCTCTTTCCCCAATCATCCTGTCAATATCAGCAAAAGCATTTTCGATTGCTTCTGAATGGTACATTTCGTACATGTTAAAAACTCTGTCTGTAAGATTCAGGCGGTCTAGTTCTTTTAAAACTTTATCAGCGGTGGTTTTCTTAAAAAATGCGTATTGCTCAAGCAAAAAAGAAAAAAACTCCATTTCTTTTGGCATTTTGTTCTCCTAAAAATCCAGGTTAATCGCGGCAAAGGTAAAGGGAAGTTTGAGGCGAGCCGGTTACCTGTTCGTTTTCCCACATATCAAAAATTCCGTCCGGGCTAAATTCCCACATTTCAAGTTTTGGGTCCGAAAGCATTCTGTAGGTTTCTGAGTTCAAGAATTTTCTGAAGGATTCCATTGGAGAAAATCCATATTTTTGATTTATTTTTTTAGAAACTTCCATGTCGTAAAAATCAAGAATATAAGGCAGTTCATTTGTCATAAGTTTTTGCCTCTGTAAATTTTAAGGATGCAAGAGATTTTTCTGTTTTGAAGGTGTACTGGTCATTTAATTTTTGAACAAGAAGTCGTTTTATGGTTTCTTCCATATCGTAAATGCCTGAGAAATACAGGCTGATTACAAACAGAGCGACCAAAAGTTTTACAAACTTGCTTTTAACGAAGAAACCAGGCCTGTCATTGACTGTATTTCTGACGGAATAATGATTTTTGTTGACGCGCCTTCTCCGACTTTTTCTAAGGCTTCGAGGCTTCTGAGTTTTAAGGTTGCTTCGTCAATTTTTACATCTCTGAGCATTGCAAGTCCGCTTGCCTTTGCTTCCTGCACAACTTTAATTGCCTGAGCTTCGCCGGTTGCCTTTTGAATCGCAGCTTCTTTTTCTGCTTCGGCCTGTAAAATCATTGCCTGTTTGCGGCCTTCTGCTTCGAGAATTTCTGCCTGCTTGTGGCCTTCTGCAATCAGGATTTTTTCGCGGCGTTCACGTTCGGCGCGCATCTGTTTTTCCATTGCCTCGCGGATTGCTTTTGGAGGTTCAATATTTTTTACTTCAACACGTGTAACTTTGATTCCCCACGGATCTGTTGCTTCGTCCAGAATTGAACGCATTTTTGAATTTATAACGTCGCGGCTTGTTAGAGTTTCGTCAAGTTCAAGTTCGCCGATAATGTTTCTGAGAGTTGTTGCCGTAAGAGTTTCCAGAGCGCTCATTGGATTTTCAACACCGTAAGAATAAAGCTTTGGATCTGTAATCTGGCAATAAACAACGGTGTCAATCTGCATTGTAACATTGTCTTTTGTAATTACAGGCTGCGGCGGAAAGTCAGAAACTTTTTCTTTTAGTCCGACTTTGCCCGCAATTTTGTCGATAAAAGGCATTTTTAAATGCAGGCCAACCTGCCATGTTGCGTAATAACCGCCGAGCCGTTCAATTATATAAACTTCTGACTGAGGAACAATTTTAATATTTGAAATAATCAAAACAATTAAAATAAATAAAATGACTGAAAGAATTATAATGTCCATTTTTCCTTTTTCTCCTTAAGTTATTTTATAGTTTTTAAAGAAACCTTTAGAATGTTTCCAGAAACTTCCTTTACAATGCAGATATTGTTTTTATGTAATTCCTGGTTTTCGTATGGAAGAACTGTCCAGATTACGCCGTTCTGAGTTTTTCCTTCGAAAGTTGAATTGTCATTTGTAATTACAACTTCCTGCCCGACCAGCGGATTAACCGTATTCTGCCCGTTTTTAACCTTAAGTTTTTTCAGCATAAAAGGACGCGTAAAAATTAAAAATAAAATCGTTAAAACAGCAAAAATCAGAATCTGCCATTTAAAATTAATTTTCGTAAGCGACAGAAAAATCATTACGAGAGAAGAAAGAGCCGCCCAAATCGTTGTAAGCGAAAAAGTAAAAGCTTCGATTAAAATAAAAATTATCGTAAGGCCAAGCCAGAACCACGGCAGGTTTGAATAAATAAAAGAAATCATACACAAAATCTATCACGAAATTTTGTATGCGTCGAGAAAATTACAAAAAACGTCAGGCTATGGAGCACCGGAAGGCTTTGTTTGAACAAAGCCTGAACGAAGACCGCAGGCACGCTTTTTTGCGTGCCGAGGACTTAGAGCGTTAGCGAAGTGCGTAACAGCCGACCCGCGTAAGCGGGGGACGTCCAGAAAATTCTAAAATCCCAGATTCTGCAGAAAAAGAACGTAGAGCGGAAGAGTTACAATGCTTAAAACCGTCGAAATTACAACTAAGCCTGACGCGTATTTTTCGTCTTTGTTGTATGTTACGGCGAGAATCGGTGTAATTGCGGCAACCGGGCAGGCTTCGAGAATCTGGCAGATAAGCGATGTCTGTCCTGTAAAATTAAAGAGCTTAAAAACGATCGTACAAACAAGAGGAATTAAAACAAGGCGGACAAAAGTTCCCCACCACACTTCTTTTGACTTTAGAGAACTTAAAATGCTTGTCTGCGCAATCGTAATTCCCGTAACAATCATTGCAAGCGGCGTTGTCATGGCTCCAATCTGTCCAATCGGTTCGCAGATTACGCCTGGCAGATTGATTTTCAGAACATAAAGAATGATTCCGATAAAAACTGCAACAATCGGAGGACATTTTACAATCGACTTTGCAAGATCTTTAGGGCCGGAAGCTTCTGCAAAAAATGTGTATCCAATCGTCCAGAGCATAATGTTAAAAACTGTAACGTAGGCACTCGCGTAAATGATTCCCGTGTGGCCGAACATTGCCCTTATTAAAGGAAATCCCATGTAAGCCGCGTTAGAAAAGCCACAGCCAAAACGATAAACAGCGCGCAAATCTTTTTTTACGACAAATGAAGTTAAAATCGAAATTCCAACTCCAATTGCGCACAAAATAATGCTGAAAATAAAAGCTGTTCCAAGCTGAATTTCCGTGTCGCCTGACGAGCCCATAAACGAATTGACAATCAGACACGGAATGACAAGTTTAATCAAAAGCGACGTTAAAACAGCCTTATTTTCGCCCGAAACAATCTTAAGCTTAAAAAGCACAACGCCCGCCATAACCATCAGAAAAAGTTCAAAAACCTGTTTTGCCGTAATCAAAGCCAAATCCATTTTCTTTCCTCGCGTTAAGTTTATAAAGGACGGTGATTGAGCCTGTCAAAATCACCAGAGCTCCCGTTCACACTTAAGAATATAGATAATTAAAAAGTAATAATACAAGTTTTTTATCATTTTTAAACAAAAACTACAGTTTAGTTATGAATTTATGGGGAGATTGTGTTAAACAGACGGTAACGCAGGGAAAAATTGTCCGTTATGAGTGAATAAACTTCCCTTTTTCCGCTTCGGTTAGTTTTGCAGGTGATGTATTTTTAGACTTTGCATAAGACAAAAGTCCTTTTAAATCTATTTTTTTTTGATCAAGTTCTGACGGTAAAACCGGCTTTGGAGTATTTTTAAGAGATTTTTTATATCTGTTCATCTGTCCATTCATAATCGTATAAATCCATCATTTTTTTTGCATTTTCTTCATCAATGGCAAACTGATAGGGATGAAGAATTCCAATATGTTCTGCATTAAAGATTTTACAGTAATGCTCAAGCAATTTTTTATTTGCGGCAAATCCAGTAATAAGCCCATTATAACCAAAATCGCAGGATTTTTTCGCGGCAATAGCAAACAAGTGTCCTCCCCTTTTTGATTTAAGAATTTGTGCTAAACTATCTTCAATTCTTATGGAACAGACTGTTTTTGATTCAAAGAAAAAAGGGTTGTACCGCGACAGCGTTCATTCTGTTTATATTGAACGCGAAGTAAAAACCCAGTCCATGGCGCAGGCTCACTACCATCCTTATTTTGAGCTTTATTTTGTAACAGGCGGAAAATGCAAAATGTTTGCGGCCCACAGCGTAAGTTCTTTAAGTTCTGGCGAAGTAATAATTCTGCCCCCGGGAACTCTGCACAGGAGCCAGTACGAAAACTGCGCAGTTGAACGCTTTACTCTTTATTTTACAGAAAAATATCTTACAGACTTAATTCCGCTTTTGGGAGAATCTTTTACAGGCGAAAAATTAAAAAAATGTACGGTCTCTTTTTCCGGCGAAAAATTAAAAACTCTTGAGCGTTGCTTTAAAGACATTTTAGCAATTCAAACAGAAATCCAGAACGACAGTCAAAATAATTCTAAAGAAAGCGCATTCAACACTTTGCAGATAAAAATCCGGCTTTTGGAAATTCTAAATCTGCTCGCTTCTAACACTCAAAAAGAAGAAACGTCTTTTGTTGCAAAGTCAAAATCGCAGGAAGAAATAGAAAAGGCTGCAAAGTTTATTTTTGAAAACTACGCTCAGGAAATTACTTTAGTTCAGGCGGCAAAAATGGCAGGAATGCGCGACACTTATTTTTCGAGGCGTTTTAAGGAAGTAACGGGCCTGGGATTCCGCGAATATCTTTTAAATGTGCGCATTCAGCACAGCATGCAGATGCTTTTAAAAAGTGAACTTTCCGTAACGCAGATTGCAACCGCCTGCGGCTTTTCCGACGGCAACTACTTTGGCGACATCTTCAAAAAAATTACAGGAAACTCTCCGAGAAAATTCAGAAAGGGCTGATCAGATGCTGAACAAAAGGCACTTTCAGCCACATAACGCGCAATCGGCACGCACCAGATGCCCTAAAACTTAAATCGTGTTTAACTTTTTTATAAAAGGCTTTAATATGGAAAGAAGCAAAAGTCGTAATTTTACGGCTTAATACACTGACACAGAGAAAATTAATGAAAAATCTTTTTAAAAACAAATCTCGTTTTTATAATTTTACCTTGGTTCTTTTATTGTCAATTTTGTTTGTCTGCTTTTACACATATGCTCTGCAGCGTTCTTATGCAAAAAGCATTCTCGAAAACGCGGTTAACGAAAATTGTCTCCGCACAGACGCAATGCACAAAGGCGTTCAGGGATTTTTAACCCGCGAAGATTTTTCTGAAATTCATGAAATAAAAGACATGGATTCTTTACGCTACAAAAAACTTCAGGCGCAGTTGAACGAAATCCGCAATATGAATTCAACCAGATATTTTTACACTGCAAAACGCAACGAAGAAGGCAAACTGATTTATCTTGTTGACGGGCTTGATTTAGGTGCAAAAGATTTTGCTTTTCCAGGCTCCTATATCGAAGACGAAATGATTCCTTTTATCAGCCGTGCACTTGAAGGCGAAAATGTTTATTCACAGGAAATTATCGACACAACCTGGGGACACATTTTTACTGCCTGCTATCCTGTAAGGGCAAATGACGATTCTTCCGAAATAATCGGCGCACTGTGCATAGAAATGGACATGGAACCAACTCACGAGTTTATAAAACAGCGCAATAAAATTGCATTCAATTTTGAAAAAGTTGGAATTCTCGTAATAATTGCCATGTCTACGATTTCTTCGCTCTGCCTGTACAAACAGCAGAAACTGCAGAAAAAACAGCACGAAATCCTCGAAAAAGCAGTTCATACGGCAGCGTCGGCAAACAGGGCAAAGTCAACATTCTTATTCAATATGTCGCACGACATCCGCACTCCAATGAACGCAATCATCGGCTACACAGAACTTGCAAAACGCCACTTAACAGAACCCGACCGCTTAAGCGAATACATGAAAAACATCGGCTGCTGCGGTCAGAAAATGCTTTCGCTAATAAACAACGTTCTTGACCTTGCAAGAATCGAAAACGACAAGATTATTATTGAAGAATCAGCAACAGACATTGAACAGTCTTTTGATTCGTGCATTACGATGTTTATAACAACAACAGAAAAAAAACAGCAGACAATTACAAAATCAATAAAGCTCGACCACAAATATCTTTTTATTGACGACTCGCATTTTTCAGAAATCGTAATGAATATTCTGAGCAATGCAATTAAATACACTGGCGCAAAAGGAAAGATTGACTGTTTAATTTATCAGGAAAATATTGAACGCGAAGGCTGGTGCAATCTTGTACTTACAATCAGCGACAACGGAATTGGAATGTCGCAGGAATTCCAGGAACACATTTTTGAAGCTTTTTCCCGCGAACGTTCAACAACTGCAAGCGGAATCGAAGGCACAGGCCTTGGAATGGGAATTGTAAAAAAGCTGGTTGATTTAATGCACGGCTCTGTAAGCATAAAAAGCAGACTCGGCGAAGGTTCAACCGTTACAGTAACGCTTCCGTGCAGGATTGCAAAAGAGGAAGACACAAGCGCAAAACGTGCACTGATCAATTTTGACGAATCTGCTCTTGTCGGAAAGAGAATTCTTTTAGCAGAAGACAACGATTTAAATGCAGAAATTGCAATTGAACTTTTATCGGAAGAAGGACTTTTAATTGAACGCGCCGACGACGGAGTCAGCTGCATAGAAATGCTCGAAAAAGCCGACGCCGATTATTACGATTTAATTTTGATGGATATTCAAATGCCAATCCTAAACGGCTACGAAACGGCAATAAAAATCCGCAGAATGAATAATCCTCTAAAAGCGTCGATTCCGATTATCGCAATGACGGCAAATGCTTTTTCCGAAGACCGCAAAAAAGCACTGGAATCCGGCATGAACGACCACGTTGCAAAACCAATCGACATGAACATTCTGCTGCCGGTAATTCAAAAGTACATTTAACCTGTCATTCCAGGCCAGACTCAAAATCTCTTTTGCAGAAACACACTACAAAACGCTTTCGCATTTATAAATGTCAAGGCGTCTTGCTTTTAAGATTTTGTACTGGTTTCTAAAGGTTTCTACCTGCGACAGATCAAGATCGTAATAAAGAATTCCTTCTTTTTCGTCTAACTGAGCAAGGATTTTTCCAAAAGGATCTGTAACAAGCGAATGTCCCCACGCAACATAGCCGGCATTTTCATCGCGGGCAGGAGAACACCCCGCCATAAAAAGCTGGTTATCTGTTGAACGAGTGCGGAACATAATGTCCCACCAGGCAGGTCCGCTCGTCATATTAAAGGCAGCCGGCACAACAATCATTTTTGCGCCCTGATCAACCATTAAGCGCGACAGTTCAGGAAAGCGGATGTCAAAACAAATCATTAAACCGATTTTTCCAAATTCTGTGTCAAAAACAGTAACCCGGGAACCCGGGCTTAGAGTTTCGCTTTCGTAAAAACGTGCAGAAGGAATGTCGCAGTCAAAAAGATGCATTTTGCGGTGTTTTGCAATCTGCGCGCCGTTGCGGTCAAAAACGTAGGAAGTATTATAGATTTTTTTTACAGGATTTAAGTGAGAACGGTCAATTTCGAGTTCCGGCATGCTGCCTGCAACAAGATAGATTTTATTCTTTTTTGCGCTTTCGCTGAGTTTTTCCCAGTTTAAGCCACCGTCCATCTGCGCAAAGACAGGAAAATTAGAAGCTTTATACGGACAGCTGAACATTTCCGGCAATACGACAAAATCCGCACCAGCAGAAGCGGCTTCGTCAATTTTCTGTAAGGCAATGGCAAGATTTTTTTCGTTTGTGTCAGAGCCTTTCATCTGTATTAAAGCAAGTTTCATTTTTCCCCCCAGATAAAATCTCGAAGCTTATCGGAAAGTCGCAAAAGGGACTGTCCCAAATGTATAAAAGGCCAGCGTCCAAAGGAGCGTAAGCAACCAGATATAGCGTACGCCTGATTACTGCGCTTCGCTTGTGCCTTACGACAGGTTCAATCAGCACTATGTTTTAAACTTTTAAGCCAGCCCCTTTGCGGTTTTTCTACTTAGAGCGCAGAATATCGTAAATTGCGATTTCTTCTTCTTTTGTAAGAACCTTGTAGCAGTTTGCAGGCGAACCAGAAGCAAGCGAATCAGTTGCCATTTTTTCTTCTTTTTCTGCAAACTTTTCCAAGTCAAGACCATATTCGCGCAGAGTCGGAACTTTAAGTTCTTTTGTAAAATCTTCGAGTTTTGCAAGGAACTTTTCTGCAGCAGTTTTTGGATCATCGCTTTCTGTTGCAGCACCAACCAAAACGCCAAGGTCAGCAAAGCGTTCGTAAGTTCCGCTGATAACAGCGCGCAGACATTCAACCAAAAGCATTGCATTGGAAATTCCGTGTGGAACGTGGAACAAAGCACCAATCGGGCGGCTCATTCCGTGAACAATTGTCGTTGGGCTTGTGTTAATTGCAACGCCAGCTTCGTAAGCAGCCAAAAGCATGTTTTCGCGTGCTTCTTTATTTGTTCCGTCTTTTACAGCAACAGGCAGATATTTAAAAATCCGCTTGATTGCATCAAGACAGTAAAGGTCTGTAATTGGAGTGTGTTTTACACAGGTATAACTTTCTACAGCGTGAGTAAGTGCATCCATTCCAGTTGCAAGAGTAATGGAAGCAGGAGAAGTAATTGTGTAAGTGTAGTCTAAGATTGCAAGTTTTGGTAAAAGGGCATCGCCTTTGATTAAAAGTTTTGCGTCTGTTGCTGTGTCAGTAAAGACAACGTATTTTGTAACTTCAGAACCAGTGCCTGCCGTAGTTGGAATTAAAACCAGAGGAGCAAAATCCCCGGCCATTTCCTTTCCTTTGTAATCTGCAAGTTTGCCGGGAAGAACAGCCATTGCAGCAATTGCCTTTGCACTGTCGAGCGGAGTTCCGCCACCAAGACCAATAATAAAATCACAGTTTTCGTTCTTAAAAACTTCAACACCAGCGTAAATCATTAAATCCGTTGGTTCACCTGGAAGATCATTAAAAACAACTGACTGAATTCCCTGCTCTTCCAGAACCGCCTGTACCTGGGCAGCAAGACCTGTTTTTGTAATAATTTTTCCTGTAACAATCAGAGCTTTTTTTCCAAATGCCTTTAAGTAAGGTCCTGCAACTTTTAATGCGCCTTCTCCAGCAATTGTGCGTGGAGCAGTTGTAAAATTAAATGCCATGTTTTTCTCCAGATTTTAAAGTTAAAGTTTTTTATACGGGCGCCCCCGCGGCAAGCCGCGGGCCGGGCTTTCCAGGGTTCCGGCTTTCGCCTCCATTGCTGCGCAACGCGCTGCGCGCGCCCTTCCAATCCCTGTCGCAAACTCTCAGTGTAGCAGGCAACGCCTGATACACAGCAATCCCTACGCCGGATAGTAGAGACGCCGCAGGCGTTCTGCTGACAGGATGTCAGCAGAATGAAGCGAACAGCGGAATCTCGGATAGCCGGATTACGTCCAAAGCTTCTCTATTATAAATACTTTTCGTCTACAATGCTCAAAACTTCGTCCATCTTTACAAGTTCTTCGTCGATCTGAGCTTCTGTAATGATAAGCGGAGGAGCAACTACGATTACGTTTTCGTGTGAATATGTAAAGAATCCACGGCTCTTAAGTTCTTTTACGATTGCACCCATAATTCCTTTTGGATCCTGTCCCCATGGAACGAGTGGTTCGCGTGTTGTGCGGTCTTTTACAAGTTCAATTCCAGAGAAAAGTCCAATGTAGCGGACATCGCCGATACACTTGTGTTTTGCCTTTAATTCTTCAAGTTTTTCGCCAAGGTGCTTTCCAACTTTCTGTACATGTTCTTCGATATTGTTCTTAAGGTAGAATTCCTGGCAGGCAATACCGGCAGCACATGCAAGCGGATGTCCTGAATATGTAAGACCACATGAAAGGTATTTGTCATCAAAGAAGTGTGCAATTTCGTTCTTTACGATACAGCCGCCAAGCGGAATGTAACCAGAGTTTACACCTTTTGCAAATGTAATGATATCCGGAGTTACGTCAAAGTTCATGTAAGCGAACATTTTTCCTGTTCTGTACCAGCCGGCCATTACTTCGTCACAAATCATCATGATTCCAAATTCATCACAAATCTTGCGAACGCCTTTAAGGTAGTTCTTTGGATAAATAATGATTCCGTTTGAACCGATTACTGTTTCGAGAATGATTGCAGCAACTCTGTCGCCGCCTTCAAAAATTACCTGTTCGCGGAGTTTATCAACGTAGTATGCACATTCTTCGTCTTCTGATTCAAAATGAAGTTTTTCCTGGTAAGAATATGGTCCTCTAAAGTGAATGAATCCTGGAATTGCAGGTTCAAGTGCAAAGTGACGTGGTTCACCTGTAAGGTTACCTGCACCAAATGTAGATCCGTGGTATGAACGGTACTGGCTCATTACCTTAAAGCGGCCTGTAAACATACGTGCAATTTTGATTGCGTTTTCGTTAGCGTCTGCACCACCGTTTGTAAAGAAAACTTTTCCAAAGCAGTCCGGGAGACGGTCAATGATTGATTTTGCAAGTTTTGCACGAGATTCAACACCCCAGGAACCCTGAACATATGCAAATTTGTCGAGCTGAGCTTTAATGGCTTCTGTCATTTCCTTGTTTGCATATCCGGCGTTAACGTTTACCTGTTCAGACGACATATCTGCGTAGCGTTTGCCGTCTGTGTCGTAAATATAAATTCCTTCTGCATGGTCAACAACGATTGGATTCAATCCGCCCTGCTTGCTCCAGCCCAAAAGTACGTTTTCTGTCTGTGTCTTTGCAATTTCTTTTGCGTCCATATTTTCCTCCAAAAAGTGCTTTGCTTTGTGTCTGCTGCAAAGTCACCATAGATTCTTAATTGATAAGCAAAAGATAGCACTTAGTTGTATCGTGCACGTTAGCAATTTTTACAAACATTTATTATTTTTTTGTGCAATATGTTAAAGCAAAAACTGAATATCGTGATTTTCGGAAGATAAATTCAACTAGCCTCTCGCCGAGAACCTTCCCAAAGCCGCACGGTTGAGACAAGCTCAAAGTGCGTTTTGGGACAGAACCTCGGCTACGGCTATTTGACATTTTTCATAAAACAAACTCGATATTCACAAATTTATTAATATCTAAAAATTAACTGTAAAAAAAATTGCAAACAGTTGCGCACTACATTCAACTTTGAAGCAGGCTTTCTGGAATGTCTGTAATCAGCATGTGACCTGGAGAATGTGTAATGCAGAAATCTGGTTTTGAGTTCATTACTACGCTCTGCGGAGTTACTCCACATGCCCAGAAAACAGGAACTTCGCCTTTATTTATTGTGCTCATTTCTCCAAAGTCAGGTTTGTTAATGTCTTTTATTCCAATAACTTCCGGCGCACCTATATGAACCGGCGCACCGTGCACTTTTGGAACTCTGGCCGTAATCGTAACGGCGCGGACAATCTGTTCATAAGGAACCGGGCGCATGGAAACAACCATTTTTCCGCTGAAAATGCCTGCAGGGCTTGTTTCGATATTTGTCAGATACATTGGCACGTTGTGATTTTCCGAAATATTACGAACGTCAATTCCGCCGTCTATTAAAAGGCTTTCAAAAGAAAAGCTGCAGCCAATTACAAAAGAAACAAGATCGTCCCGCCAGTATTTTTCAACATCAAAGCACTCGTCAACAAGAACGCCATTTTTCCAGACTCTGTATTTTGGAATCTGAGTTGCAATGTCGCAGTCTTTAGCAGAAGTTTTTAAAAACCTTGAACCTTCGTCACTTACTTCAAGAAGCGGGCAGGATTTCTGGTTGCGCTGGCAGAACAGCAGAAAGTCGTAGGCATATTTTTTAGGAAGAATGCAGAGATTTGCCTGTGCAAAACCGTTACACATTCCGGAAGTCTGACCAGTAATAACACCTTCTGCAATCAATTTGCGCACGTCGGAAGGCAGGGCATCTTTGTATGGATTTTCGTTTTTTATAGGATTTGTCATTTTTTTCCTCCAAAAATAAATTTTACCTTTGTTCCAGGAACAGCCTGGGCAAGTTTATTCATGCTTTCTTTTGTTACGGCAGCAATTTTTGCATAACCGCCAGTTGTCTGCCTGTCTGCAGCCATTACAACCGGCAGGCCGGCAGAAGTAATCTGAACAGCCCCAAAAGGAATTGCATCAGAAATTATGTCGGTTTTTCCGCAGTTTAAGCTTTGCCCGGTAAAGCGGATTCCCATTCTGTCGCTTTCCGGGCTGACTGTGTAAATGTTTTGAGTAAAGTCTGCTACACTTTGTTCACTAAAAAAGTCAAACTGTGCGCCTTTTACAATGTTTATTTCCAGCTTTTCCTGACTCTGGATTTCTTTTATTGAATTTTCATCTGTAAAATCACTGTCCGACAAACTGTCGCCAATAGCAATTTCGTCACCACTGTTAAGCTTTCTTCCACAATAACCGCCCAGCCTGCTTTTTACATTGGTTGAACTGCTGCCAAAAACTAAAGGAACAACCACCCCGCCCCTAAAAGAAATGTAGCTTCTTAAGCCACCGCCCGCAAATCCGCATTTTAAAACGCTTCCAGCCTTTGCTTTTACGGCTTTATTCATTGGAACTGCCTCCCCATCTAATTCTGCATTTAAACCAGCTCCTGTAATTGCAAAAATACAATCTGTCGTAAAAGAAATCTCCGGGCCTTTTAATGTTGTTTCGAGGCAGGCTGCATTTTTTGTGTTGCCAGAGAGAGCGTTTGCAAGCATAAAACTTTCTTTGTCCATTGCGCCGCTTTCGCCGATTCCATATTTTTCAAAGCCCTTTCTTCCCAAATCCTGAACCGTTGTCTGCATTCCGCCGTCTAAAATTTTTATTCCGCCGGTACAGACAAAACGCTGCAGTTTTTTTGAATTTTTATCTGCTATCTCGCTTTTAAAACCGTTTTTTACGAGCCATTCTTCTTCGTTAAAAGAATCAAATTCTTTTCTTGTAATCGGTTCAAATTTTATTCTGTCGCCTGCTGAATACAAAAATGCAGGTTTACGCTCCGGGTCAAAAACTTTTAGAGGGGTTCTGCCAATAATTCTCCAGCCGCCTGGGGAATCAACCGGATACAAACCTGTCTGGCTTCCTCCAATTGCAACGCTGCCGGCATTTATTTTTGTACGTGGAGTTGTAAGCCGCGGAGTTTCGAGCCTTTTGTCCAGGCCTCCAAGGTAGGCAAACCCGGGCAAAAAGCCGAGCATGTAAATTAAATATTCTTTTCCGCTGTGAATTTCTATGACTTCGTCCTGTGTTAAACCTGCATTTGCTGCAACGTCGGCAAGATCCGGGGCAAATTCTGAATCTTCGTAGCAGACAGGAATTTTTACAGTTTTTGAATGTTCATTTTTTTGTAAATTCTGTGCGCATTCAATTTTTTCCAAAACTGAATGCGCAATGTCTTTTAGTGAATTTTTGTTACAGTTTTCCCCGTCAAAATAAATTGTAACAGAGCAATAAGTCGGAACAACTTCTATAATTTCCGGCATTTCTAAGGCACATTGTTCAAAAAGCTGTGCAAAACGGGAAACCTTTGCATTCACTTCTTCGCAGATTTTCTGTTCAAATTCAACCAGAAGAGAATCTTCGCCCGAAAAAATAATTTTTGCGTCTGCCATTTCTGCTATTCCTCCTTCTGAAAGCATAAATATAAGTATGTTTTTTTTCAATACATCGTGCACGATATATTGAAGATTTTCGTTTTTGTTGTATACTGTTGACATGAATATTTTTGATATTGTCGGGCCAATCATGGTCGGGCCTTCCAGTTCTCACACGGCTGGTGCGGTTAAAATCGGTTATACTTCGCGCAAGCTTCTGGCGGAACCTGTAAAAAAAGCGCAGATTCTTTTGTATGGTTCTTTTCTTGCAACAGGAAAAGGTCACGGAACTCAAAAAGCAATTCTTGCAGGACTTTTGGGAATGAAGCCGGACAATCCGCAGATTCCTTTTAGTTTTGAACTTGCCCAAAAGGCAGGAATTGAATTTAGTTTTGGAGAAGCAAAACTTAAAAACGCGCATCCAAATTCCGTGCAGCTTATTCTCGAAGGTGAACATTCGCGCCATCTGGAAATCGTCGGAGAATCTCTCGGAGGCTCGCTCATAAACATTGCAAGCATTGACGGTCTTAGTGCAAATTTCAGCGGAGAATATCCGACTTTAATTGTTCATAACCTTGACCAGCCGGGGCACATTGCAGAAGTTACGAGCATGCTCAGTCATAAATCAGTAAATATTGCAGCAATGCAGCTTTACCGTTCAAACCGTGGCGGAAACGCAGTTATGGTAATTGAATGCGATCAGGAAGTTCCTCAGGATTCAATTAAATGGCTCAGCCACCTCGAAGGAATAGAAAAAGTAACATATTACAGCCTGCTTGGTTAACGCTGGAGGAATTGATGAGTTTTTCTACATTAAAAAAAATAGTACAGATTGCACAGGCAAAAGAAAAAGAATTCTGGCAGGTAATAATCGAAGACGACATGAAGGAACGCAACGTCAGTTTTGATTCTTCCTTTGCAGAAATGACAAAAATGTACCGCGCCATGAAAACCGCCGACGCAGGCTACGATCCGTCGTTACGCTCGGCAAGTGGTTTAAGCGGTGGAGACGGCGCAAAACTTGAAGAATTTAAAAAACAGCCGAACCGTTTGATCGGCGACTTTTTAACGGAAGTAATGGAAAAAGCCGTAAAAATGGGAGAAAACAACGCCTGCATGAAGCGGATTGTTGCTGCCCCGACTGCAGGTTCCTGCGGAATTATTCCAGCAGTTCTTTTAACTTACGAAAAACAGCGCAACGCAAGCGAAGAACAGATAGTAAAAGCTCTTTTTGTTGCAGCTGGAATCGGCGAAGTAATTGCAGAAGCTGCCTGCATTGCAGGAGCCCAGGGCGGCTGCCAGGCAGAAATAGGTTCTTCGAGCGCAATGGCGGCCGGTGCCTTAAGTTATCTTGAAGGCGGAACTAACGAAGACATTTTAAACTCTGTTGCCCTTGCCTTAAAAAATATGCTCGGCTTAACCTGCGATCCTGTTGCAGGCCTGGTAGAAGTTCCGTGCATTAAGCGAAACGTAAACGGAGCCGTAAATGCAGTTGTAAGTTCTCAAATGACAAAGGCCGGCGTAAAAAGCGCAATCCCTGCGGACGAAGTAATTGACTCCATGGGAAGAATCGGCAAACTGCTGCCTTCGTGCTTAAGGGAAACCGGCCAGGACGGACTTGCAACCACGCCGACAGGTCTTTCGATTGCAAAGAAGATGAAAAGCTAATCTAAAGCCTTAGGTTTTACTAGACGAAACGGATTTTTTTTATTTTTTTTCAGCAAAACCTAGCCCGGATAGTAAGAGCGGCGCAGCCGTGTGGAGCGTCAGCTCCACATGAAGCGAAAGCGGAACTCTGGATAGCCGGACGAGACTGTTATTGTGCTCCAGAACAAAAGCAATAAAACATTTACAGCAAAAAAAGCTGCCCGCACCCTGCGCAGTTGACAAGTCTGCATCAAGAATACGGGCAGCCACAAAAAGGAGCAAAGTAAATTAGCCTCCAAGGTAGGCTTTCTGAACATCCGGATTACTGCGAAGTTCTTCGCTTGTTCCGCTGGCAATAATTTCTCCGGTTGCAAGAACATAACCGCGGGTCGCAAAATCAAGGGCAACCTGTGCATTCTGTTCAACAACCAGAATCGTCATCTGCCGTGTAAAGTTCAGCTGTTTTAAGGCACGGAACATTTCAAACATCAATTTTGGGGCAAGTCCCATGCTTGGTTCGTCGAGCATGATAAACGGGCTGTCCGTCATTAAAGCTCTTCCGACTGCAAGCATCTGCTGTTCGCCGCCAGACAAAAGTTCACTGCGCTGTTTACGGCGTTCAAAAAGGCGCGGAAAAAGATCATAAACCTGATCGTACAGTTCTGCTGTCCGCGGTTTTGCATCTGCATCTTTTTTTCTGCCATAGCAGGCCATCTGCAGATTTTCTTCAACAGTAAGGTTTCCAAAAATGTGTCTTCCTTCCGGAACAAGGCACATCATCTTTTTTTGAATCAGTTCATAAGGCTCTGTCTTTAAAATGCTTTTGCCTTCAAACAGAATGTCACCTTCTTTTACAACAGGAGCTTCCGGACGGCCAAGACGGGCAAGGCTCATCAAAGTAGAAGTTTTGCCGGCTCCATTTGCCCCAATCAGGGTAACGATTTCGCCCTTATCAACATTAAAACTGATTCCGTGGAGTGCTTCGATATTTCCGTATGATACTTTTAAATTTTTTACTTCAAGCAGCATGTTTTCCCCCTATTCACTCTTTTTGCCCTGATTTTCCAGGTGAATCGGCTCAAACGGTTCCTGTGCTTCTTCAACGATTTTTGCATTTCCAAGATACGCATCAATTACCGCCGGATTTTTTTGAATTTCTTCCGGAGTTCCTTCCGCAAGTTCCTTTCCAAAATTGATTACTTTAATGTGGTCACACAGCGTATTTACAACCTGCATCTGATGTTCAATCATCCAGATCGTAATTCCAAATGTATCGTGAATCCATTTTATGTAACTTATTAAACCGTCAAGGTCAGATGTAGAAAGTCCTGCAGCAGGTTCGTCGAGCATTAAAAGTTTTGGATTTAAGCTCAGGGCACGGGCAATTTCTACACGGCGCTGAATTCCATAAGGCAGGTTTTTAGGATAATCAAGAGCGGAGTCAGCAAGTTCAAATTTTTCAAGAAGTTCCCACGCTTCCTTATGAATCTGCGCTTCCCTTTCCTTATACTTTTTTGTTTTTAAGAAAACATCTTTTAAGCCAAAACCAAGGCGGGAATGCTGGGCAATGCAGATGTTATCGAGAACTGTCATATCGCTCCAGAGGCGGATATTCTGAAAAGTTCTTCCAATCTGTAAATCTGCAACCCTGTGCGGGCGCAGACCGTTAAGACGGGCTCCGTCAAAAACAATGTTTCCTTCCGACGGAACATAAAAACCGCTTACGAGGTTAAAAACCGTAGTTTTTCCGGCTCCGTTTGGTCCAATCAAACCGTTGATTGTTCCTTTTTTTAATTCAACATTTATGTCGGTCAGTGCCTGCAATCCGCCAAAGCGGTGTGTCAGGTGTTCAATCTTTAATAAAGTTTCACTCATAAAATTCCCCCTACTCCGCAGCTGCAGCAACCGTTTCCGGACGATTTAAATTCCTGTTTGCCGGAAAGAATTTCTTTAGGAATGGAAAAACCTGTGTAAGTTCTTTTGAACCCATAATTCCTTCCGGGTGGAATTCCATAATCAAAATCAGAATAAGAGGAATAATTACCCACTTCCAGATCTGGGCAGGACGCAAAAGTTCAAGCAGGATTGTAAAAATAATTGCAGAAAGAACAGAGCCGCTCAAAGAACCCATTCCGCCAAGATAAACCATTACGAGGGATTCTGTTGACTTCATGATTCCAAACGAAGAAGGATTTATAAATCCAAGCAGATGAGCAAAAAGTCCGCCGGCAATTCCAGCCAGGAAAGAACTGAATGTAAAGGCAATCAGCTTCATGCGGTTTGTGTTGACTGACATAATTTCCGCAGAAATTTCATCGTAGCGAACGGCACTGATTCCTTTTCCCAAAGTTGAATTCATTAAAAAGTGAATCGAAAGAATTGCAAGAACTGCAAAAACAAGTCCCCAGATTAAAATCCATGGAACATCGATAACGTCGGCCATTCCGTTCATTACAGACTTCATTCCCATAAGGCCGCGGCTGGCCCCGATCGCAGGAATATTGTTAATCGCTGTCGTAACAATAAAATTTGCAGCAACCGTAATAATTGCAAGATAGTCGTCGCGGGTTTTAAACGAAGGAATTGCAACAATCAGACTTACAAGCATGGCTCCAAGTCCGCCGGCAATAATTGCAATCGGAAATCCTAAAAGAGCAAAACCTTCCGGCAAAAGAGCGGAACCTGTAATTGAATTTCCGTTCTTAAAAAGAATCAGCGAAATTACAGACGAAACATAAGCTCCAGTCGCCATAAAACCGCCGTGTCCGCACGAAAACTCTCCCATGTAACCGTTTACGATGTTCAGGCTCGCAGACATTATTATATTTATGCAGATTGTAACAATAATTGTCTGAAAGTAATTGTTTATAAGTTCAAACTTTGCAAGAACCGTAATAATTAAAATCATTACGATTGTCGTAAGTGGCATAATCAGTTTTCTCTGCCGGGCCGAAGGATTAAATTTTGAATCCATCATAGTGTTAAAGTTTTTTATAAAATTCATTTTTTCCTCCCCCTAAATCTTTGTTGATTTTGCTACACCAAAAAATCCGGTCGGTTTTAAGGTAAGAATTACAAGAAGAATTACAAACGAAACCAGATCCTTGTAACTTGAAGGCAAAAAGGCAGTAACAAAAATTTCAATAAATCCGAGCAGGAATCCGCCGATAAACGCACCTTTAATGTCGCCGATTCCACCAACAACAGCAGCAATAAATGCCTTCCAGCCGATAATCATTCCCATGTAAGGATCCATTACCGGGTAAGACATTCCAAAAAGAATTCCTGCAATGGCAGCAAGCCCGGAGCCAAGTCCGAACGTAAAAGTAATAACAGTGTTGACAGGGATTCCCATAAGAGGAATTGCAAATTTATCAAAAGAAATTGCGCGCATGCTCATTCCAAGAGTCGTCGTCTGAACAACAAACTGCAGACCGGCAAAAATAACTATTGCGCTGACAATTACTAAAACTTTCAGAGATGTGATTGTAACAGGTCCGATATTCCATACAAACTTTGGCAGAATATCAGGAAAGCTTCTTGCAGAAGCACCAAGAACGGCAAGGTTTCCGTTTTCAAGAATAAAGCCAATCATCAAAGCCGTAATTACAACATAAAGTCTGTTTGCACCTTTTGCACGCAGCGGGCGGTAAGCAATTCTTTCAATGCCGATTCCCAGAAGAGCCGTAAGGGCAACTGTTGCAACAAGGGTAATTACAAAAAGCGGAATTCCGGTTAAACCCGCAAAATGAGCCGTAAGTCCTGCAACGACAAAAAAAGCAATGTAGCAGGACGTCATAAAAATGTCACCGTGAGCAAAATTAATTAATCTGAGAACGCCGTAAACAAGACAGTATCCCAAAGCAATAATCGAATAAAAACTGCCCCACTGAAGGGCGTTAAAGATATTTTGAATAAAAAATGTCATGCTTTGTCCCCTTTTTGTGTTTTTTATTATTTTCTTCTGGAGCTTGTGGCTGTCTAAGATAAAAACGCAGCACCGATTGCAAAGAGTCGAAATCAAGCACGTTCGATTTTACTCAACCGGCACATTTTACAGCTATCAGACAGCCACCCGGGTGTTTCAGGGTTCCGCGTCTGGCGCGCTCCATTGTACTGACTCCCTGTCAGGCAACAAATGCTACGCATTTCTTGCGGTCATTTGTCTTTTTGTGCCATCCGTGGCACAGAAAACTGACAAATAAACATTTTTTCCAGTAACAATAAAGTCAGCACAACCCTTCGGGCCCTTACACCCCCTAAGCCGTTTTGCAGACTATGGCTGCAATGCCTTTACAAATTCAAATTCACCTTCTGGAGTAACTTTTACAACAACAGCATCCTTTACAGGATCTCCGTCTGGAGTAAAGCGCATGTTTCCAGTTACGCCGGCAAAACTCTTAATGTTTCCCATTGCCTTCATAACGTTTGTACGGTCAGTCTTAATTTTGCCTGTAATGCCTGCTTCCTGGATTGCCTGCAAAACAATGTTGATTGCGTCGTAAGTTAAGGCAGCAACATCATCTGGAACATAGCCGTAAGCTTTTTCGTATTTTTCAATAAATTCTTTTGCCTTGCCTGTAGCACCCTTTGCAGCGTAGTGAGTTGTAAAGTAGTCTCCAACAACAGCACCCTTAGAAAGTTTTACCAGGTCAGCAGATCCCCATGAATCTGAACCCATTACAGGTTTTGACCAGCCAAGGTCTTTTGCCTGAGAAGTAATCAGGCCAACGTGGTTGTAGTAGCATGGAAGATAAAGGAAATCAGCACCAGAGTTTACAACCTTTGTAAGCTGTACTGAAAAATCCTGGTCTTTCTGACCAAAAGATTCAAAAACAGCAACTTTACCGTATTTCTTTTCCCATTCGCCCTTAAAAAGTTCTGCAAGGGTTTTTGAATAGTCGTCTTCAAGGTTATAGATAATTGCTACAGTTTTTGCACCAAACTGTTCACTTGCAAATTTTGCAGCAACCGGAGCCTGGAAAGGATCAAGAAAGCACGCACGGAAGCAGTAAGGGCGGTCAATTGTTGCAGCAGGGTTTGTAGCCCATGGAGTAATCATTGGAACTTTTGCATCGTTGTAAACTTCACCTGCAGGAATTGCACGACCAGAACCTTCAGGACCAATCGAAGCCAGAACCTTATCAATATCAATAAGTTTGTTTGCAGCGTTAATTGCAGAATCAGCCTTAAGTTCATTGTCAACATAAACAAAATCAAGAAGATATTTTGTGCCTTTTACATCCAGACCACCGGCAGCGTTAATTTCATTCTTTACGATTTCTCCCGCATACTTTGCGCCTTCACCAACTTTTGGAGAATCTCCGGTCAAAGGAATGTTAAAACCGATTTTTATTGTCTTCTGCTTTGCAGCAAAAACACTTCCTGCTGCCATAGAAGCAATCAGTCCAAGAGCAAAAATTTTTTGAATTTTTTTCATAAAAAGCTCCTTAAAAAGTCAAATATATCTTTATGACTTCTATCCTGCGATTTTTTAATTAAAAACCGCGATTTATAAAAAAGTCTGCAACGCAAACCTGCAAACACCAGAAGTAAATTCCGGCATTAAGCTCAAATTAATTATTTCCCGTGCATCGTGCACGATGTTTATTGAATGATGCAAATTTATTATTATCGCTTATTGATGTCAACAATTTTGCTTTGTGAGTTTTTCTAAACTTTTTAACTTTCTTTGTGCAGTTTTTTCTGTGTTGTAAACCATCCGCAGTGGTCTGCTTAGTTAAGTTCGACCGAAATTGTCAAAATTCCTCATTTTGTTACAGTTTTCCAACAAAAAATTCTTCAAAAAACTAAAAAAACACTTTACACCGTGTATCGTGCATCTTGCATTTTTTTACAAAAACCTATATTTTTTTTGTGTACTTCTTACAAGCGAGGTCAAAACTATGGCACTTACGGTAAATACACTTTTAAATTTTTCAGAAACACCTTTTAAATTAAAACTTGTTGCAGGAAGAGCCGGTTTACAGCAGACGGTCAGCTGGATTTATTACACAGAAGATCCTAATTCCGCAGAATACATCCGTGGTGGAGAACTCGCAATTACAACAGGACTTCTTTTAAAACGCCGCTCAGAAAACGAAGGAATCAGCGAAACAGAAAATCTCTGCGCTTTCTTAAAAGATTTTGTAGACAAATTTGCAGGCCACAATGCTTCCGGTTTAATCGTAAACACAGGAAAATATATTCTGGAAATTCCCCAGGCAGTAAAAGAATACTGCGACAGCATCGGCTTTCCGCTTTTTACAATGCCGTGGGAAATCCACACCGTAGATTTAATGCAGGATCTCGGCAATATGATTTCTTCCGACAGCCAGAACAGTCATAATGTCGAAAAATTCTTCTATCGTGCAATTTTTGAAAAAGAAAAATTCGATCCAAAACAAATAGAAAATACAGTTTTCCATAATGCAAAAAGTTTCTGCGTTGCCTTAGTTGAACTTCAGGAAAATCTTTTTAACAACGATATGGAACAGGTTAAACGTTACATTCAGTTTTCGTTCAATCCAAAAATCCGGTTTTCTCAGAATGACTACTGCAGCTTTATTCACAACCATAAAATAATTTATGTAATTAAAAACGAAAATCCTGCATTTGCCGAAGAATTGTTCCACACTGCAAAAATCGACAAATTCTTTAAAAATATGAAAATCTCTCTTTCAGAAAACTGCACAAGTGTCGAAGACCTTCAGGACGCCTACAACCATGCAGAAATTACAATGAATCTGGCAAAAAATTCAGATTCGCTGCAAAAATACGACGACCTTGGAATCTATAAAATCCTGCTGGAAGTAAAAAATAAAAAAGTTCTTGAACAGATGTACAAAAGCATCTTAGGAAAAATGGAAAGCCTGGAACTAAGCAAGCGCGAAGATTACCTTAAAACCTTAAAACTCTATTTAAAGCTCGGCGGAAACATTCATTCTGTTGCAGAACAGAACAACACCCACAGAAACACTGTTTTATATCGTCTCCAGCGTCTGCAGGATGTTTTAAACGTAGACCTTTCAGACGGCGACACAAGATGCCTTTTACAGATTGCAATCTACATCAAGGAACTTTTACAGAAATAAGGCTTTTACAAGCATTATTTTTCTGCAATAAAAAAGAGCCGGGGCATTATTAAAAAATATTTTCCGTTATCAAGCGGTTTGTATTCTTTTTTAATAAGCGCTAAAAGACATTCCTTAAATTCTTCTCTTTTGTCTTCGCTCAATTCTGCCAGATACGGTCTTAATCCGCTTCCTTCGTACCAGCTTACAATATCTTCTGCCCTGTCTACTATGTGATGATAACTTGTTTTCCAGATTTCTACCCTTTTAAAATGCCGGCTTAAAAGATTGTAGTAGCCGTATTCATCAAGGGCGTAAAAATTATGAATTTTCCTTAAATTTGCGTATTCACTTTTTTGCAGCACGGTTTTTAAAATTTTTGAATAAAACTGAGATTCGTCTGTCATTGGCACCTGAACGGCAAATGTTCCGCCCTGACTTATGTGCTCAGCCGTTTTTTCAATAAGCTCTTTCTGTGCACTTATCCATTGAATGCAGGCATTTGAAAAAATCAAATCGAATTTTCCAAAACGTTCAAAATCCTGCGGTAAAAATGCTTTTTCAAATTTTAATTCTGGATGTTCCTTAAAAGCTTTTTGAAGCATATTTTCATCAGCATCAATTCCAAGAATCTGTGCATCCGGAAAGTTCTTTAGAAGATTTGCCGTGCTGTTTCCAGGTCCGCAGCCCAAATCTAAAAT
>CAVEBK010000036.1:20818-24289 GCA_963613915.1 uncultured Collinsella sp. | reverse complement strand
GAATAAATAGCTGAATGTCGAGTTTATTTTATTAAAAAATGCCAAATAGCCGTAGTCGAGGTTCTGACACAAACGCACTTTGCGCTTGTCGCAACCGTGCGGCTTGCTGGCAGGTTCTCGACGAGAGGCTATTTGATATGTTTTTATTGAAACTCGACATTCGAACTATTAAAATAAAAGCATGACAAACGAAGAACTTATTCAAAAAGCTTTAGAAGCTCAAAAAAATTCATATTCACCGTATTCAAAATACAAAGTTGGTTCAGCACTTTTATGCTCAGACGGCACTGTTTACACAGGAACTAACATAGAAAATGCTTCCTATCCCTGCGGGATCTGTGCCGAGCGGGTTGCAATGTCAAAAGCCGTAAGCGAAGGCAGAAAAAATTTTAAAACAATTGCAGTCTGCGGTTCAAGCAAAACAATCTGTACTCCCTGCGGAATGTGCAGACAGTTTTTATACGAATTTGCCCCGGATTTAACAGTTTTATGCGCCGACATCGACAAAAACTACAAACAGACAACATTAAAAGAGCTTTTACCCGAAGGCTTCGGCGCCCAATCAATGTAAAGTATAAAAACTCTATAAAAATTTATGATTTTATGATTTAATCTTTAGGCAAGAGGTAAAAACAATATGGAATCTTACAAGAAAGAATTTATAGACTTTATGGTTGAATGCAAGGCTTTAAAATTCGGCGACTTTACACTTAAATCAGGCCGTAAATCACCATTTTTTATGAATGCAGGCGCATACGTTACAGGCGGACAGTTAAAACGTCTGGGAGAATTCTACGCAAAGGCAGTTCACGACAACTTCGGCGACGATTTTGACGTCTTTTTTGGCCCGGCCTACAAAGGAATTCCACTGGCAGTCGTAACGGCACTTGCCTACTCCGAGCTTTACGGAAAAGAAATAAAATACTGCTCGGACAGAAAAGAAGAAAAAGATCACGGAGCAGATAAGGGCTCTCTCTTAGGCTACAAAATCCAGGACGGAGACCGCGTTGTAATAATCGAAGACGTTACAACTTCAGGAAAATCAATCGAAGAAACATATCCAAAAATAAAAGCACAGGAAACAGTTCCCGGCGGAATAAAAATCGTTGGAGAAATCGTTTCTTTAAACCGCATGGAAAAAGCACCGGACAGCAATAAGGCTGCCTTAAGCGTGATTACAGAAAAATACGGTTTTCCGGCACGTGCAATCGTTTCAATGAAAGACGTAGTTGACGCTCTTTACACAGAAAGCGACAAAACCTTAATTACAGACGAAATCAAAAAGCGCATCGATTCCTACTACGAAGAATACGGCGCAAAAGAATAAACGAAATCTCACGCACGACAAACAAACTGTCGCGCTGAACTTGTTAGCCTTCGGTGGCTTCGCTCAGCATCTGTTTGTTCATCTTTTCCCCTGAAACGGGTTTTCAGGGGATTTTTTTTACTTACCTGTTTTTCCAGGAACTCCGCGGCGGTTTAACGGCCAGAATCTGTAACTCGTTGAACCTAAAATTTTTGAACGGTTTACATACTGAGGTTCCATATCTGTAAGATAAGTTACAGAAAGCGGATCTTTTGAAGTAAGAGGTGCAAGCCAGTTGTTATACGAATGGCGCATATCTAAAGAATTAAAACGGTTGTCTCCCATCATAAAATAAGAATTCTGTGGAATATACTGCGGATTTCCATTGCTGTCATTTGCAGGAAAGACCGGCATATTCCGTCTGTCCATTAAGAATGCATAATTATTGAGCATGGCAGCAGACTGCAAATATTCAATAATAAGGGAATCATTCTTTATTTCTTCAACAGATTTTCCATTTGCAATAAGTTCAGCATCGCGGACAATGAGTTTTCCAAAAACCTGCTTTATCATCAGGTTGAATTTAAAATTCGCCTGTGAATAAAGGTCTCCGTTAAAGTTAAAATCTTCAGTTTCTGTCCACAGTGTCATAAAACGCTTAAACCATTCAGGACCGTTTTTATTACTAAAAAGTTCTGCTGCATAAGCATAATGCTGTGCAAAAAGTGAATTTTCAAAAAGATATTTCTGTGAATCCAGCACTTCAAGCGAAGCTTCACTTTTTTCACCCTTATTCAACCTGGCTAAAGATTCAAAACGTTTTGCAAGTTCACTGGCTTCACTCTTAAAAAGTTCTACATCAAAATCACGGCGTTTTTGTTCACATTCAATCATTGAATCATATTCAGCCTGGCTTACGACATAACTTTCTCTTGTAAGACCGGCTTTAATGGATTTTTTTACAGTATTTAAATTCCATTCTGCGTATTCGCCATCTTTTTCAACCACCTGCCATTCATCACTCTTTTTTGTGCGAGAATAAAGAATTCCATCCTGCATCATCAGCTGTTCCCCTGGAACTCCGGTTATTCGCTTTACTAAAGGATCTGCCTTTGGATTTCCGCCTTCATCAACATTTAAGTTTACAGTCGTCAAAGTGCACATATAGACAATCTGACTTAAAAATGTGCGTACTTCACTCTTACGGTCTTCTGAATAATGGGGATTCCTAAAAACAACAATGTCGCCGCGCTTATAATTTCTTATATAAGGAATTCCAACCTTGGAAAGCGGGAATTTTGGTCCGCTTGCAGTTTTAAATACAACAACACGGTCACGGATCAAAAACTCAGGAACCATTGACTCCGAAGGAATTTCGTAAAGCTGGACTATAAAAACGTTCAAAAGCAAAACCATAAAAACAGCCTGCAGGAGAGCATCAATCCAGCTTAAAATTTCTGCGCCGATTCTCTTTAATCCACGCTTTTTAGTTATAGTGTGGGCTGAAATATATTCATTCCAGGTTTCGTCAATTTTTGAAATTCTTTTTGGATTTATAAAATGAAGGATATAAAGGCAAAGACAACTCGTTACACACCACAGCACAACCTGAATCAAATCAACTGCAAAGAGCGTTCCCTTTTCTCCGGCACGCCTGAAAACAAAGGCAATCAGCAGAACATAAGGTTCATACTGCAAAAGTTCACGGAAAATATTGATAAAGCGCCTGTCTTCTTTTCCAAAAAGATGACTGTAGCCGGCAAAAAAAATAAAAAACGTAAAAATCAAAGACAAAGGAAGAGCAATTAAAGAAACATCAAAATGAATAGAAAAATTCATTAAAGAAAAAATCAGGGAAGAAAAAACTGTCGCAAGCGACAAAATTTTTAATTTGTTTTTAGTCATAGCAAACACCTTATTTTTTTATAAAAAAATGCAATGCGTAAAATACATGCAAATCATTCACCTTCAATTATTGCAATTGAACCAAGATCAAGGACAAGACTGTAAGTTGTTCCTAAGGTCGTTGAATCAAAAGCAAGTCCAACTGCAAAAAACTGAACATAATAAGTATTGTCAGCAGAAGCAGACGAACTGTAATAAAAATCGTCGTCGCCCTGTTCAGGTTCAGTATTTGCATCTTCGTTTGTATCTAAATCATCAAA
>CAVEBK010000036.1:6843-20688 GCA_963613915.1 uncultured Collinsella sp. | reverse complement strand
TCTGTAAGGAACACAAAGTGTAACGGTAGCGCCTGAGCTGAGCGTAGTAAAATTCGAATAATCATAATCTTTATCTTTATTTTCAGAACTAGAAGAAGCTTTCCACACATTGTTTGTGTTATCATAGTAAACATTTGTAAAAGTATTAGAAAATGAAGAAGATGAAGGATCGGTAACAAAGGCCCGCAGACAGTCACTGAATTTTACACAGGCCCTGAAATTTTCAAAAGCATCTCCCAGATACTCTTCACTTCCCTTGTACGACTTTGGTCTGAAAATTATAACTCGGTTATTATTTTCAGTCGGAACAAAAACAGCAATATTTTCAATTTCAGGATATGTTCTTAAAGTCTGAAAACTATAAGTTTCGATTAACTTTGTTGCTGCAGCCGTTCCATTGCTTGCAGTATTTACAGAAGTTATTGCAGAACGCTGAGACGTAAGATTTGAATAATTATTGTAGATTTTGTAATAGATTTCTGTCCCTGTAAACTTTGCATTTTCAATATTATTGTTTTTTGCTTCTTCTGTTTCAAAACCGCAGTAACGCTTTGTATAATCAGTATCAGAATAAAGTGGTGTAGAAACCGTTTTTACAGGAGGTTCAATCGTAATTGTGTCTTCAAGACCGCAGGACATAAAAAAAACTCCCGCAAGGACAAAAAAAACTAAAATATTGATTTTGTCTGTCTTACGGAAGTTTTTCATAAAAGTAAAATATTTTTAATTATTAAAAGTTACGTTTTATTTAGAAGCGTTGAGTGCAATAATTCTTGTTTTTGCAAGATTTGCCCATGAAGAAGCAGGATGAATATCACAAATCTTCTGGTAAGAATCAAGGGCAGCTTCCACGTCGCCTTTTGCCTCGTTTACACGGCCAAGAGAAAAATAAGCATGATCAATTAAATAGAATTCTTCATTGCTTACAGCCTTTGTGTAATAATCAAAAGCAGAATTCAGGTCATTAAGGTTTTCTGAACATACGGCAGCATTATAAAAACAGATTGAAGCTGTATAAGCAGATTTTTTTGTTTCAGCAGCCTTAAGCCATGCACTGCGGCTGTTTTCAAAGTCATTCTTTTCAAAAAGAATTTCAGCCTTGAGCATATTTGCACGAACGCCGACAATTCCGCCCTTAGAAGCAAGTGATTCAAGATCTGCTAAAGTCTTATCCTGGCGGGCAGAAAAATCTTCTGCAGAAAGTTCATCAGCTCCTTTTTTGAATGAATATTCAATGGTATCAATTTCTGCAAGTCCCTTTTCAACTCCCTTTTTGTTTAAAGAAGAGCCTGCCACTGCTACTCCAGTCAAAACCAGTAAAACTACAATAAGTCCGACCAAAACCTTTACATTTTTTTCAAGAAATGCATTTGCTTTTGTCGATGTAGAAATTCCATTATCTGCCATAATTTACTCCCATAATATAAGCGGCTTTTTTACCGCAATGTTAACGGATATGCAACTCATTCATGAGTCTTGAAACATAAGTCCGTTGAATTCCAAGTATTTTTCCAGCTGCCGTCTGATTCCACGAAGTTTCATCAAGAATCTTTTTAACATAGGCAGTTTTAAATTTATTTAAAGCTGTTTTCAGGGAACGATCCCCGTCAGCAGAATTTGCAATTTCATCAGCAAGCGTTTCAAATCCGGAAGTTTTCAAATCTCCGTTTCCGCTTACAACCGGTGTGTTCAAGCGCAAATCTTCAGCCTGAATAAACGGCGGTTTACCAAGTACACATGCCCGCTCTACAGAATTTTCCAGTTCCCGGACATTGCCAGGCCAGTAATATTCAAGAAGGACTTTTTCTGCAGCAGCAGTAAAGCCTTGAAAATTCTTTTTTGTTTCCTCTGCAAATTTCGACAGAAAGAATTTTGCAAGCGGAAGAAGGTCTTCTTTTCTTTCTCTTAACGGAGGAATCGTCAAAGGCATTACATTCAGGCGATAAAATAAATCTTCCCTGAATGTTCCTTCGCTTACCATTTTTGCAAGATCCTTGTTTGTTGCTGCAACAATACGAACATCAGCAGTTACGGTTTCGCTGGAACCTACCCTTTCAAAAGCGTGGTTCTGCAATACACGAAGCAGTTTTGACTGCAAATCCAGTGGAAGTTCACCGATTTCATCAAGAAAAATCGTTCCACCGTCAGCAACTTCAAAACGTCCCTTTCTGTCACAGACTGCATCTGTAAAGGCTCCCTTTACATGACCAAAAAGTTCACTTTCAAGGAGCGACTGAGAAAGAGCCGCGCAATTTACACGAACAAAAGGCTTTTGGGCTCTGTCCGAACGCAAATGAATCTGTTCCGCAAAAAGTTCTTTTCCAACACCACTTTCTCCAGTAATTAAGATTGTAGTATTAGTTTTAGAAACTTCATCAATTACATGAAGAAGATCCAGAACAGCAAAACTCTTTGCAACAAACGGATGATAAGCACTTCCATTAGCAATATTTCTCTGCAAAACAGAAATCTTATCATTTGCCGATCTTAAAAAATCAGCATTTGAATAAGCAATTGCCGCCTGATTTGCCAGAAGATCAAGAATTTCCAAATCTGAATTATCAAATTTTCTTGCATCTGACTTATTTATCAGTTCAATAACTCCCAGGCACTGACCTTTTACGCGCATGGGAATTGCAATCATCGTTTTAGTAACATAACCGGTCTTATTCTGAACTTTATTGAAAAACCTGGGATCTGCACCCACGTTGTTTACGATTACAGATTTATTGTTTTCCACAACCCAGCCGGCAATACTGCTTTTTTCAACAGTTATGTTTTTTGCCTCAGCACCTTTCGGTCCCAAGGCAACTACAAAACGAAGAGTCCCGTCTTCTTTATTTACAAGAAGAAGAGAAGAAGATTCACATTCAACTAAACGCATTGCTGCTTCAAGAATATAAACCAGCAATGCATTTACATCAGAATAATTTGAATTAATTCTGCCATTAATTTCGACGAGTGCCTTGAGTTTTTCTAAAGTAAAAGAATTTCTGCCACTCATCGAAATCAACTAGTTGTTTTTCTGATCGTTGAGCATATCTCCAAGGGTATAAGCACTGCCAGCATTGTCTTCAGAAGACATATACTGATTTATTTCTTTGCGTGCCTGAGCCTTTTTGAAATCCTTAACAGAGAAACCAACCTTTTCTCTTTCAACATTGATGTCAACAACGTAAACGTTTACTTTATCGCCAACATTGTATTTTTCTACGGCTTCTTCAAAAGAAACGTCTTTGTCATCACTAAGGTTTGCCTTGTTTACAAGACCTTCAATTCCTTCCGGAGCTCTTACGAATACACCGAAATCTGTAATTGAAGTAATTTCACCTTCGAGAGTTGAACCAACCTGATATTTTTCTGCAAATGCTTTCCAAGGATTGTCTGTAAGCTGTTTAAGACCAACAGAAATACGATGCTGTTCTGGATTTACATCAAGAATCTTTACATCAAGTTCCTGATCAACAGAAAGTTCGCTAGAAGGATGCTTTACTTTCTTTGTCCATGAAATGTCTTCTGCATGAAGGAATCCGTCAAGACCTTCTTCAAGCTGAACAAAAGCACCTACATTTGTAATTTTTACAACTTTTCCATGTACAACAGAATCTACTGTGTATTTTGCAGCAGCCAGGTCCCATGGATTAGGAGTAACCTGTTTAAGGCCAAGTGAAACACGACCATTCTGAATATCATATCCAAGAATCATGCACTTTACTTTGTCGCCGATCTGAACCATATCAGAAGCCTTGTTTACTTTTTTAGTCCAAGAGAATTCTGAAATATGAGCAAGACCTTCGATTCCCTCTTCGAGAGCAATGAAAGCACCGAAGTCTGTAAGTTTTGTAACAGTTCCTTCAACAATGTCATTAAGATGATATTTATCTTCAAAATGAACCCAAGGATCTTCTGTAAAATGTTTAAGGGAAAGATTGATTCTCTTGTCTTCCGGATTAAGGGCAATTACCTTAAGTTCGATTTCCTGTCCTTTCTTTACGAAATCCTTTGGACGGGTTACATGTCCCCAGCTCATATCATTGATATGAAGAAGACCGTCAAATCCACCAAGATCGATGAAAGCACCGAAACTTGTAAATGACTTTACAGTTCCCTTTACAGTGTCACCAACCTGAGTATTTGCGAAGAATTCATCACGAGCTTTGTTGATGATTTCTTCAAGATATGTTCTGCGGTTTACAACCACATTTGCTTTGTTATCTGAATAAAGTCTTTCGATGTAGAACTTAGAAACAGTTCCAATAAGTTTCTTTGGTTCTTCTACTTTTGAGCTGTCAGACTGACTGATTGGCAGGAATGCATGAATATCGCCACCAAGGTTTACTTCAAAGCCACCCTTTACTTCTTTTTCAATTGTGCCTTCAACAGGAGTCTTTTCATCGGCAGCCTTACGAAGTTCTTTCCACAACTGTTTAGCCTGAGCTTTTGTAAAAGAAACTTCCGGACCATTGCGTCCATTAAGTTTTACAAGTACACAAGACAGAACGTCGCCTACAGCAGGGAGTTTTCCTGCAAATTCCTGAACAGGAATTTTGCCTTCTGACTTAGCACCAATATCAATAAATACAAGTTCGCTGGTAACCTGAATTACAGTACCATCAACAAGCTGACCATCTTCAAGAGGCACGAAACTCTTGAGAGATTCCTCCAATTGTGTCTGGATAGAGTTCTTTGCCTCTTCCTTTTCCACTTCCATCTGTTCCATAGTAAACCCTTTGTTTTGAATTTTGGCTAATATTATTTCACAAACCTGTTCTATAGTCAAGGTTGAAGTATCAATGTAAACAGCATCATCAGCCTTTTTAAGCGCACCCTCTGCCTTGTTTCTATCAATTTCGTCACGCTTTATGATTGCAGCCTTTACTTCTTCAAGAGTCATATCAGAAACGCCCTGATCAAAACGGCGCTGAGCCTGAACATCAATTGAAGCATCAAGATAGAATTTATAATCAGCATCTGGAAAAACAACAGTCGTCATATCGCGGCCTTCACAGATTATATCAAGCGACTTTGTTATTTCCTGCATTTTTTCGTTTACAAGATGACGGATTGGAATAATTGAAGAAACCTGCGCAACCCTTGAGCTGACAGCATCCGAATGCAGACGGTCTTCAACATCAACTCCGTTTAACACAAGACGGGAATTTTTATATTCAAGCTTCTGTTTTTTACAGAATTCAAGTGTTTTTTTCTGATCCGTTGTATCAATTCCTGCTTCGTATAAAGCCAGAGTAAGGGCTCTGTAAAAACTTCCGCTGTTAAGATAGGTAATCTTAAGTTTTTTTGCAATTAAAGATGCAATTGTAGATTTTCCAGTTCCTGCTGGTCCGTCCATTGCGATTATCATATAAAATCCTCCACGATTTTCTATTTATTACACAAAGATAAAAGTCCGTTTACTTCCGATTTAGTCAATTCCCGGAATTCGCCTTCCTTTAAGTTGTCAAGATGCACATTTCCGATTCTTACGCGCTGTAAACTCCGGATTGCACTTCCAGCATCCTTAAAAACCTTGCGGATTTCACGGTTTTTTCCCTCTATGAGAACAACTTTCATTTTATGAGTATTCAATACAGCAGCGTCTTTTGCCTTATAAAAAATTCCTTCGACACGGATTCCTTTTTTAAAACGCTGTTCAAGCCCTTCCGGCAAAGGATAACTTGTTTCTACGAGATATTCTTTTTCTATTTCGCTTGAAGGATGACTTAATTTTGCAGCAAAATCACCGTCATTTGTAAAAATAATTGCACCCCGGCTGAACATATCAAGACGTCCAACATTGTACAACCTTTCTGTAAATGAAGTCTTTAAAAGTTCAACAGCAACAGGACGGCCTTTTTCATCGCTTTGAGTACAAACATAACCGGCAGGTTTATTAAGAAGGACATAAAGTTTTCTGTTTTCAAGAGTAATTTTTTTGCCATCGACACAGACTTCGTCTTTCTCACTGACCTTTGTTCCAAGCTCGCTTATAATCTGACCGTTTACGCTTACTCTTCCGTCGGTTATTATTTTTTCGCAGGAACGACGGCTCGCTACCCCGCAATGAGCCAAAAAAGCCTGGAGGCGGATCAACTCTTTCTGTCCATTTTTGTCTTTTTCGTTTTTTATAGAATTATCTTGCAAGTTCGAACCTCTCGGATTCTTTTTCATCAAGTTTTGGAAGTTCCGCAATTGAATTAAGGTTAAAGAATTTTAGGAATTCCTTTGTCGTACCAAATTGACACGGACGGCCGGGAGCATCTTTTCTTCCGACTTCCTTTACGAGCTGTCTTTCCTGCAGGATACGGATCATATTATCAGGAGGAACTCCGCGGATTGCTTCAATTTCTGCGCGGGTAATCGGCTGTTTATAGGCAACAATCGAAAGAACTTCCATTGCAGAGCGGCTCAAACGGCCGGCATTTTTATTGCCATAGCGCTCTTTTAACACTTCCCAGAATTCTTTTTTTGGAGTTAAAGTCCAGCCACCGGTAATTTTTGAAAGTTCAATTCCGGAATTTTCTTTTGTATACTTTTCTTTTAATCCTTCAAGGCACTGTTCAACAACATCTTCTGCTAAATCTGTAATTTTAGCGATTGATTCTACAGCCAAAGGCTCGCTGTCCAAAAAAAGCACGGCTTCAACGAGTCCAGTTTCTTTTTCAAGATTCACATCCATTTTTATTTCATTCCATATATTTTACTATGCAGCCATATTCCGGCAGATTTTAATGTCACCGAACATTCTGTTCTGCATGATTGTAGCCATTTTAAATTTTACGGCTTCGAGCAATGCCATAAATGCACAGATTACATCAAGGACATTTCCTTTACGAACGATTAAATCAGTAAACATACATTCATTCTTTTTTTCAAGAAGTTCATTCATCAATGTAAGTTTTTCATTTACTGAAATTTCTTCATACATATCAATGATTTTTGAATCAGAATACTGAGAAATCAGATTCTGGAAAATTTTCTGCATCTGCTGCAAAAGATCCCAGGTATCAACCTGTTCCCACATATTTTCATCTTCAAACGGAAGTACGCGCTGTATTTTTTTGCGTTCAAAATTCCATTCGTTTTCGTCTTCTTTTTCTTCCATCAAGTTTGAAAGCTTTTTGAATTTCTGATATTCAATAAGTTTTTCAACAAGTTCTTCCCGAGGATCGTCAAAATCAAGATCGTCATCAACTTTTACTTCAACAGGAAGCATCATGCGGCTTTTTATATAAACCAGACGGGCAGCCATATTATAAAACTCAGACAAATCACACAGTTCAATTTTTGAAGCATAATCAAGATATTCAAGGAACTGCTCCGTAATCTGGGCAATCGGAATATCGTAAATATTTATTTTATTGTCCCGAATCAAAGCCCACAATAAATCAAGAGGACCTTCAAATTCTCCAGCTGTATATTTGTGAACAACTTTTTCTTCCTGACTGATTTCTTTCTGCTCTACCTGAGTCGCAGTCACTGTCTGAATGGTTTCGGGCTGTTCCATAAAATACTCCGTATGGAAGTTCTAAAAAGTCATGATTTTTTTTACACTTTTTAAGAATTTCCATTTATTCTATAAAAATCCTGTGCAGAAAGAATTTTTTCTACACCAGATGAGCCGATTTTTTCCAAAACCTGAACAAAATCTTCTCTTTTTATAAAATCGGCATTTTCTTTTAAAATCTCAAGCATTGGAATTAAAACAAAAGCCCTTTCTTTTACCCTCGGATGAGGAATTTCAAGATTTTCTGTGTTTATTTTCTGATTTCCAAAAAATTCTATATCAATATCTATAGAACGCGGACCGTTGCGGATTTCTTCTTTCCGGTTACGTCCTAAAGAACTTTCTATTTCGTGAATTTTTTCAAGGAGGACAAAAGGTGAAAGATTTTCGTCAACCTTACCGCAGACAGCCATATTGTAAAAATCAGCCTGATTTTCTACATACATAGGTCTGGTCCGGTAAACTGACGAAACATTAATGTCAAAAATAAATTCTTCAAGAGCCACACAGGCTTTTTTCAAAAGCACAGGGCTTTCAAGCCCCTGCCACGATCTGTTTGAACCGACTCCAAGAATCACATCCTGCATAATCACCTTCAAAAATACTTTTTATTAACCCTAATTTTGACTTTTAAATAAATAGCTGAAAGTCGAGTTTATTTTAGTAAACCCCGACTCTCGGTCTACTTAAAAAAGTGCGTCCTTTGCAGACGGAATAACTTCGGCAGAAGAATCAGCTTCCACTTCTTTTTTAGCAGCTGAACTTTCTTTTGCTGCTTTTTTCTGAGTTTTTTCTGCTTCTTTTGCCGACTGAACCTGCTCAGGATAAACAGGAACACCTTCCTTTGTTTTCAGGATCTGCCCCGGAAACAATTCTGCACGAATCTGAGCTTCAATCTGCTTTGCATAATCTGGATTTTGAATTAAAAAGTTGATTGCGTTTTCTTTTCCCTGACCAACTTTTTCTTCTCCACGTGTATACCAGGCTCCACGTTTGTCGATAATTCCATGCTTTACGGCAGAATCAAGAAGGGAGGCGGTGGCAGAAATTCCTTTTCCAAAGTAAATATCAAGTTCAACCTTGCGGAATGGAGGCGCAACCTTGTTTTTTACAACTTTTACGCGGACACGGTTACCGACTGCATCTTCTTCGCCCTTTCCGTCAATAGATTCAATGCGGCGGATTTCAAGGCGGACTGATGAATAAAATTTAAGGGCATTACCACCAGTCGTTGTTTCAGGATTTCCAAACATTACACCGATTTTCATACGGATCTGGTTAATAAATACGATAATACACTTACTTTTATTGACAATCGCTGTAAGTTTTCGCAAAGCCTGGCTCATAAGGCGGGCCTGCAAGCCCATTACAGAGTCTCCCATGTCTCCTTCAATTTCTTTCTGAGGAGTAAGGGCTGCAACAGAGTCAACTACGATAATGTCAACAGCACCCGAACGGACAAGATTTTCTGTAATTTCGAGAGCCTGTTCACCTGTATCCGGCTGAGAAACCCAAAGTTCATCAATGTTTACACCAAGATTTTTAGCATAAATCGGATCAAGGGCATGTTCAGCATCAACAAAGGCTGCAATTCCACCAAGTTTCTGAGCTTCTGCAATTGCATGCAGGGCAAGAGTTGTTTTTCCCGAACTTTCTGGTCCGTACATTTCAATGATTCTTCCGCGCGGATAACCACCAACGCCGAGTGCTTCGTCAAGCAAAATTGAACCGGAAGGAACAACATCAATTCCCTGTGCATCAGGTTGAGTTCCAAGCTTCATTAAAGCGCCGGCACCAAACTGTTTTTCAATCTGAATGCGTGCTGCTTCAAGAGCCTTTAATTTTTCCGACATGTCTGCCGGCTGATTTGTTTCTGTCATTTTAGCCACCTTTTTTCCTCCCACTATTATATATGGCTCTAAAATTCACTTTTTACACATTTTTATCTGTGAATTTTTATATTTTTTTATAGTTTTTATTTTTTTCGAAGAGGCTGGTAAACGGAACATCCGGAAAGCACAACTTCCCCATGTTCAATTTTTATCTCTCCAAGGATTTTTACACTTCTTTCCCCTTCAATCTCAGGAACCGGCGGAGGAGTAAATTCAACCTTAACCATTCCATCAACTCTTTTCTGATCTTCATAACCTATTAAAAGAAGGCAAGTATAAGTTTCTTCGTTCGTCTGAGCGTTACTGATTCTTCCAGACCAGGCAACACGGCAGTTTTCATACAAAACCGGTTCAAGGGCAACCTGTGCATAAGAAAAATTTTCTTCTGCTTTTTCTGCAAGAGTGTCAAACCCCGGCTGTTCAAGATATGTAAGAAGAATCTGCGCCTTTGTTTTTACTTCTTTAGAAGCATTTGAATTCAATATTCTGTTTATTTCTACGCGGGAAGAATTATCCTGGTAATTCTGAAAATAATTTCTTGCTTTTTCGTAAGATTCTTTAATTTCTTTATCCGAAAGAATGAATTTATAAACCTGACCTGACAAATCCTTTTCTTTTAATTCATCATTTTTTAAGGAATTTAAGGAAAGCGAAGTTAAATCTGCACGAGCTTTATTTTCTTTTGTTTTGTTCGTTTTTACACAAAAAAGAATTACAAGGGCAATTAAAATTCCTGCAAAGGCAGAAAGCACAAACTGCGTTTTCCGTACATTTTTATCGGACAGCGGCGGATAGAATTTTTCGATTTTCCCAGTATCGTTCCAGCGGACAATTGTTTCCCAGTCACCCTTTGAGCGCACAAAATCAAGTGCTTTTTTTGCAACCTTATTACCCGGCTCCAAATCCTGCACATCAAGATAGTATCTTATCGCTTCTCCCGTGTCCCCCCGTCTTAAAAAAAGTGCTGCCTGTGCCAGAAGAAGCTGAACGTCATTTACCTTAATTCGTCTCGCCTGGCTAAAATAACGGCTTGCATTTCCTGTTTCACCGGCATAAAGACAGGCAATTCCGAGAGTCAGATAATAATCAAAACTGTTTTCGTAAACATCATGAACATTTTCAAGCAGGACAATTGCTTTTCCAAATTCACGCCGGCGCATAAGAGAACGCGCAACATCAATTGCTGGTCTGCTCATTTAACTGCGTTTCCTCAGCGTAGAAAGAATTGCATCAAGCTCCGCATTCAACTGCCGTATTTCGTTACGGTCAATATCGTCTCCAGCAGCCTCAAGAGCATCGATTCTGTTTATTAAAGCCTGAATATACTCTGGTTCAAGCTGTTTTTCAGTTATCGTCTGAACTTCAAAGTCAACCGTATTCTTTTTTGCCTTGTTTTCTGTTTCTTCTTCCGTATAAGAATATTCTCTGCGTTTAGGTTCAGTATTTACAAATACAGGCTCTTCTCTTACTGGAGCTGCAGCTGAAGTCTGAACCGAAGGCTGAAATGGATTAAAAGTTCCTGCAAGGTAATCTGCATAATTAAGTGAATTTACATTTTTTGAATCGCTGGCTAAACCAATAAAAAAGTGAATTTCAGAAGTTTTCTCAGGCTTTATTTTTTTTGCAGGCCATACAACTGCAATTCCAGAATTATTATATGTATTTACAGAATTAAAACTTCTTCCGTTTTCGCCGGCAAAAATCCATCTTGATTTATTCAAATTAGAAATATTTGCAAGCGCAACATTTTCAACTGTACTTACGCCTTCTCCTGCCAAAACAAACTGAATTGAATTTTTACCATCAGAAGATGTTATTGCCCTTTCTTTTGCAAAATTTTCAAATTCAGCTTCCGAAGAAACGCCTGTTCCGTCAGCCAGCGTAAAGTGAAAATCCAGTCCCTCGCCGGCAACTGTGTCAAACAGGGCTTTTACTGCAAAACTGTTTTCTTTTTTAGAAATATTCGTAACCGAAACACTGACTTTTATAACGCCTTCAAAAACGTTTGGTTCTGCAGAATTTTCTTTTTCTGCAGAGTCCTGAACTTTTCCATTATCAATAGAATTTACTGAATCATTCTTTTTTTCCGGAGGAGCAATAAAAGTAAAATCTACCACAACCTGGGCTGTGTCATTTACAATGTAAGCAAGCTGAGCGCCGTGTTCTGTTTTTCTGACTTCTTTCTTTACGGCTCCGTTTTTGTTAAGACGGTAAGAAGTTCTTCCAATTCGTAAAAAGAAAGAAGAAGAAATTGAATCGTCAAAATCTGCAAGAAGAGGAAGTTTTTTTCCGTTTTCGTCTTTTACATAAAAATTAAATGTTCCGCTTTTTGAATCAAGGGCAACACTGTAAGATGAATCAGAAAGTTCATATTTTTTTAAAGGCAGATAAACAGAGCCCAGGTAACTGTCAATTTTAGGAAAATTCTTCTTTAATTTTTTCTGTTCAGAAGGTTTAGTTTTTTTGTCTTCTGTAACACTTTCCGCTGCGGCAGTTTTTTGCTCTTTTGTATCCAAAGTTGAATTTTCTGCAGCAGAAGTTTCAGAAGAGTTTTCGGCAGTTTTATTTTCCGTCGTTTGTTCCGTGCCTGAAGCTGCAGTTTGAGTTGCGGAAGTACCGGCCGGAGTTTTTTCTGCCGTTGTTTTATTCTGACAGAAAGCACCTGTACCAGAAAAAAGAAGAGATGTCGTCAAAAAGGAAATAATTGATTTTTTTATTGTTTTTTTCATTTTTTTTACTTCTCCTCTGAAACGGGATCTTCAAGAAGATATTTTAAGAATCCTGCCTTTCGTTTTAAAGCTTCAACTTCAGGATCTGCAACAGGAGCTTTTACTTCTTCTACATGAGTTTCTTCAATCTGAACGGCAGAAGTTTCTGCAACAGCAAGTTTATCCTGCAACTGAACATTTAAGTTTTTCTGTTCTTCAAGCATTGATTCAAGTTCTGAAATTCTTGACTGGCTGTCTGCAAGACTTTTTCTTAAGCCCATTTTATCCTGAGTCTGATAAAGTTTTATCTGTCTCTCGTATTCTTCTCGGGAAGCAAGATTTTCTTCCCCGGTAACTTTTAAAAGATAAATAAGCTTTTCTTCACGTTCTCGCTGTGCAATCATTTCCAGACGATAACGGCAGTCGTTTGCTTTTGAATCTGTCGGAAAATCCATTACGACGCGTTCATA
Organism: uncultured Collinsella sp.; assembly: GCA_963613915.1. Taxonomy (GTDB): domain Bacteria; phylum Spirochaetota; class Spirochaetia; order Treponematales; family Treponemataceae; genus Treponema_D. Next base: position 8,114 of record CAVEBK010000036.1, on the reverse strand, counting down.
AAGGGAGCGCGCTGAATCAAAATTGTATTCATCATAAAAACACTCGGCAATCCAATAAAGGGCTGCAGCATAAAGTTCAGAATCCGAAAACTGGTGACAAAAATCGCTCAAAACAAGGACAGCTTCTTCATTACGCTCCAGAAAATGCAGGATTCTACCCTTTTGAAACTGCATATAAGGCGCATAACGGCTGGAATTGAATTTCTGCAAAAAAAGTTCAGCATCAGAAAGGGCATCTTTATATTCAGTTGAATTAACTTCGCTCATTACAAGCATATAAAGGACTTCTTCGTCCACTTTTTCTGAAGCACTGCATGCTTTTCTTAAAAAAAACATTGCAGAAGTCCAGTCACTCTTGCGGTAAGCTTCAAATCCCTGCCGGGCATCAGCCGAATATTTTGCACAAAAAAGACTGCTTCCGCAAAAAGCACAAAAAGCAAGGGCAAGAATCAATTTTTTATTATTTTTACCAAAAATTGAACTAAGCTTTTTCAAGATTCTACGCCTCCCAGTTAAAAGAGCCGTTAAAAAAGGCTGAACCAGAAACAACAACATCCGCACCGGCTTTTAAAACAGAACCGACAGTTTCGTTATTTATGCCTCCGTCAACAGAGATTAAAAAACCGTATTTTTTTTCTTTACGCAATAAATCCAGTTCCTTAATTTTTTCTACACAATAAGGAATAAGTTTCTGTCCGCCAAATCCGGGATTTACCGTCATGACAAGAACAAGGTCAACCAGTGGAAGCACTTCTTTTATTGCACTTACAGGAGTTGAAGGAACAATAGAAATTCCAGCTTTTTTACCAAGACTGTGAATATGAGAAATAAGGCGGTCAATATGAACGGTTGCTTCCTGATGAAAAGTAATAAGGTCTGCACCGGCAGTAGCAAAAGAATCAACCATTTCTTCAGGGCGTTCTACCATAAGGTGAACATCAAAAGGAAGTTTTGTTAATTTTCTGATCGATTTTATGACAGGCTGTCCGTAAGTAATCTGGGGAACAAAATGTCCGTCCATTACGTCAATATGAATAAATCCAGAACCTTTATCTTCACAAAGTCTAACAGCTTCTGCAAGGTTTGAAAAATCAGCAGAAAGCAAAGATGGTGCCAAAATCTTACTTTTCATACTGAACGATATTAACAGAAAAAACAGATAAAAACAACGAAAAACAAGATGACAATTTTTCCATATAGTTCGAATGTCGAGTTTCAATAAAAAAACACTTCAAACGGTCTCCGGCCGAGAAATCCGCAAGATATAAAGT
>CAVEBK010000036.1:0-6833 GCA_963613915.1 uncultured Collinsella sp. | reverse complement strand
CTAAAAAGCCCGTTTTGTTATAAATTCGTAAAGGACTTTATGAGTATTCAATCTGAAGAAGGGCTAAAACAGGCATATAAAATGCTCTCTCAAGGGGAACTGGAACAGGCAAACGAAATTCTTGCAAGTGTTCTGGTATACAACCTGGAAAACAAAGAGATTAATTTTGCAACTTTCTGCTGTTCATTCTGGATTGATTTTATAAAAACGCTGTCAAAAAGCAGTTTTTACGAACAGGGCGAAAGCTTACTCTACCACTGGAAAATTTTTGAAGAAGCCTGCGAAGCCTACGGCAAAAAACGAGAAATTTTCGAACGCACGATTTTTTCCGTACAGACCGGTATTTTTACGCTGGCACTAAAAGATTTTTCTGCAGTAAGACAGGAAACACTGAAATTTCCGTCTCAAAAAGCTGATTTACTGCTAAAAATCGGCATCTGTAACAAAAAGCTTGGCAACTATGACGTCGCCAGACAATATCTTATGGAAGCCAACAAAAACGAGCAGAACTCAGCACAGATTATTGCAGAAATGGCAGACTGCTGTGCCTTATGCGGAATGGAAAACGAGGCAAAAGTTCTTTTCAGGGAAGCATTCTATATTGATGCAAAAAAAATTGACTTAAGCCTGCTCGACTGCGAACTCATAAAATGCCTTATTCAGAATGTAAAGGAGAATCCGGTTTATAACGGCTCTGAACTTGCATTGTGGGTGCCAGTGTTTGCAGTGCTCTACGGAGTATTCAACATAAAGCATGAACTTCGAAGCGTAGAAGTTCTGAAATTAAAGCAGGATATTTATGAAATCGAAAACGAAATAAAAAATCCTGCAAATAACATAAATCAATTAAAGCCAAAATTGATTTATATGTATTTCCGTCTGATTGACCACTACATTCAAAAAAATCAGACGGGAAACGAAGTCAGCGACATACTGCTGAAAATCAGGATCCTGGATAAGAATATCTATGATCTTTACGTTAAATAGAATTTTTTAAGGATTGCGTTTTTTTAGAGAGTGAACTGCAGTTCTTTTAGAAGATAAAAAGGCCTGCAAGGCCGTACATATATACAGACAGGAGTAAAAAATGTCCGCAGAAATCGTTACAAAAGTTCAGGAGATGCTCAAGGAAGAAACATGGACAAGAGCATCAATCACAAATTACACAAAAAATAATCTTATTGAACTTTCTGAGATTATGGAAAAAGCAAAGGCAGAAGACTGTTTAACTGAATTAAAACAGATCTGCGACGAACATCTTGCTCATACAAAAGAAAGTATCATTGCTCTCTATATATCCGGAATGATCGGCTTAAAGCAGGGCGAACTCGACAATTCAAACCTCGTAAACCTTGTTGATATTTTCCAGAACAACCACAAAGAACCTGTTGTAACTTATCTGTGCGAAACAATCCTCGAAATTGCTCCAAACAACAAATTCGGACTTCTTACACTTGCAGGAATTTACCGCAGTGCAAACGACCCGAAAGCATGGGAACTTTACGAAAAAATCGTTAAGGTTGACGTAGAAGCTGCAGAAATTGCAAAACTTCTTTCTGAACATTACGAAGCAGAAGGCGACACAAAAAATGCCGTTGCATACTGCAAAAAAGCTCTTTTACGCTTTGTAAATGCAAACAACATGACAGCCGTAAAAGAAACATGGTCAAAACTTGTTTCAATGATTCCTGATGAAATCGATTTCTTCCTCCTTGTTCAGAGAAAAGTTGAAAAATCAATCGATGCAGACAGGAGTGCTCTTCTTCTCCACGATCTTTATCCTTATTACAAAGACAACGCAGCTACAGATCCAAAAAAATGGGACGTTGCAATCCAGCTTCTTAAGATCATTCTCCGCATAGATCCAAAAGACAACTGGGCAAGAAACGAAATTGCTTCATGCTTCCAGGGAAAATATGCTAAAAATCCTAACGTTGCAGATTTTATTGCTTCTTCAAACCTTACACAGAGCTTCCGCAATGTATTTGAAGCAATCAACGATTTTGAAAAACACATTGCATTCGGCGTTAAAAACTTTGTTTACCACAGAACATGGGGTGTTGGAATTATTACAAAAGTAGAAAACGACACACTCACAATCAACTTTGGAAAAAAGAACGGAGTAAAACAGATGTCACTCAAAATGGCAGTAAGTGCACTCCAGCCGCTTGCACGCGATCACATCTGGGTTTTAAAAGCTACAAAATCAAAGGATGAACTTTCTAAACTTTTCAAGGAAAACAAAGACAAGACTCAGGCACTCAAACTTATAATTAAATCATTCGGCAACAGCTGCGACTTTAAGAGAATCAAGGCAGAACTCGTTCCTTCAATCTTAACTCCAGGTGAATGGACATCATGGAACACAGCTGCAAAGAAAACTCTCGAAACAAACCCGATCTTTGGTGTAAATCCAAACAATATTAACGAATACATTGTCCGCGACGGAAAAATTTCAACAGAAGAAAAACTCAGCAACGAATTCCGCGCAGAAAAACAGTTTATGCCACGCGTAGACGTTTTCATGAAATTCTTTAATAACGAAGAAGCAGACAAAGACAGTGAATTCTTTGCAGATATGTACAATTACTTTAAAGGTTTCGTAAAGGGTGCTCATCAGGCAAATGAACAGGTTATTGCTTCCTACCTCGTTGTTCAGAGAGTTGGTTCGGTTATGCCAAACCTTGCTTATCCTGTTTCATTCACATTTGAACAGCTGTACAGAGACATTGATAACCCTCGCGAAATGTACACTCTCTTAAAAGATACAAAAAATACATCTTTACAGAGAGATTTCCTCGACAACATTAAACTTCTTCCAGACTGGGAAGATCAGTATATTGAACTCTTCCCTACTGTTTTGAACAAGAGAATGCTCGAAGATGTAATCAGCATGGAAGGCGGAATTGCAAAGGTTCAGAAACTCGTTGTAAAAGTATTTGAAAACTTCCGCGACTACCGCGATGCAGTTCTGTTCCTGTTTGAAAACTGTCAGAACGATGAATGGTACAAAAATGCAGGAATTTCTTATCAGAAACAGCTCATTACAATCGTTAACCTGATTGACCAGACATATCGAGAAATTGACAACCACGTTGACACAACAGAAAACAAGAAAATCAACAAGAATGCTAAAAAATTGATTTTTGGAGAAAAAGACGACAAGAACGTTTATGCCGAACACATGCTTTCATGCGACATGGACACAATGACTCATCTTTACACTCTCGTTGACGATATTTCTGCACTCGAAGGAAGCTACAAACAGGCTTTGCGTAACAAGATCCTTGAAAAATACAGCGATTACAAATTCCGCGCTAAAGAAGAAAAGAGCAACGCTCCAAAGGGAATGCTTGTTACAAAGGCAAAACTCGACGAAAAGAAAGCTCTCGAAACAAAGATGACCACAATCGACATTCCGGCAATTGCAAAAGAAGTTGCAGATGCAAAGGAAAAGGGCGACTTAAAGGAAAATGCAGAATACATTGCTGCAAAAGAAGCTCAGCATAAGCTTAACAACGACCTTAAGCGTCTTCAGGGAGAACTTGCCCGTGCCGTTATCTTTGACCCGACAACAGCAACAACATCCCTCGTTTCTTTCGGAACAGAAGTTACACTTACAAACAATGCAACAGGCAAAGACGAAAAATACATTATCATGGGACCTTGGGAATCAGATCCAGATGCAGGAATTATTTCGTACATGTCTCCGTTTGGAAACGCAATCCTCGATGCTAAAGTTGGTGAAACTCTTGAGTTTACAATCAACGAGCACGAAAACAATTACACTGTAAAATCAATTACACTTGCTAAGTAAGTTGATAAGTTGAATTGAAGACAAAAAAAGGGCTGTCCAAAAAGAATGGACAGCCCCTTTTTTATGCTTGCCAGCGCAAAATGCGCAATGGGATTGGAATCGAGAAATTACGTCCCTGTAATTTCTCGATGGTAAGAACTGTCGGACAAGCCGACAGTTCTTACGGTTAAAAAACATTAATTTACATACGCGCATCCATGCGCTCAAAACAAACTCGTTATTGACGTGTACACAAAACGCGCAGCGTTTGGTCGGAGGCGTAAGCCGCAGCCATGGAAAGCCCGGTCTGCCGTTTACGGCAGATGCGCCCAAAAACAAAATCTACTTTTTTGTCACAAAAATCTTTGAAAGTGCTTTTACTAACTGAGTGTTTTCTTCGTGAGCCTTTATGGAGATTCTGTACCAGCTTAAATCCATGCCGTAAAAGTCTGAACAGCCGCGGATTACAATCTTTGACGCTGCTAAAGCCTGGCACAGAGGAGCTTTAAACGGATTAGGAGAAAGATCTTCTTCGTTTACTAAAGACTGCTTTTTTGGACCGTTGTGACCTTTTTTATTTCTGCCGCGAACGTTTTCTAAGGCGTAATCACTGGCAATTTTCTGCAGATCTTCATTCAGCTGAACTAAAATGTAGTTGCCTTCCCCGCTCAAAACTTTTGCACCAATCGAAACAAAATAGTCTGACAGATATTTCCGCTCTTCTTTTACAAGTTTTAGCATCTGCTTATGCCATGAATTGCTTTCGATTTCGGCCTTCATTACGGCAGTTCCCGTAACCTGGGCATCTGTACTGATTGTCCACGGCCGCATTGCATTTACAAGGTGATTATAAACTTCTGAACTGAAGCAAAGTGCATAACCAAGGCGAAGTCCTGCCATTCCGTAGAATTTTGTAAACGCATTTAAAATTATGAGATGAGGAAATTCCCGGGCACGTTCAATTAAAATGCGTACGTTTTTTTCAGCTTCTTCGCTGAACTGACAGAAGCACGAATCCAGGACTAAAACCGTATTTGATTTTTCGCAGAGCTGGGCAATCCGCACAATCATATCCAGAGGCATAACGTTTCCTGCAGGATTTGAAGGACTTGCCATAAACATTAAAGGAACTCCGCCAGAAAGAATTTTTTCGAGATGAGAAAAATCGCTTTCTGTGAACACAAAGTCGTTTTCTTTCTGCAGGGTAAGATGAAGGATTTTATCTTCGCTGCATGCCATTAAAAGTGCGTTTTCGTATTCAGAAAAAGCCGGTTCAACAATAAGGTTGAATGCAGTTCCCTGAACGTTTTTTCCAAAAACCATTGAAATAAGCTGGGTAATATCGGCAGCTCCGGAACCACAAAGAACAGGTCCGTTAAAATTCCAGTATTCAGAAATGGCTTCTTTTAAATCGCTGCAATTTGGATCTGGATACGCTGCTAAAATTTCTGGATTAAGGGCAAGAGCAAGCAGGGCTTTTGAAGCTGCTTTATGAACGCCTAAAGGACTTGTATTTGCAGAAAAGTCCAGATAATCATCTAATCTTCTTGAATTGGTTCCACCATGAAAAAACATAACAGACAGATTATAGCACTTTGTTTAAATCTCATAAATAGAAAAACTGTTAATTTGCAATTAGTCCCGATTTTTGGTAGATTATGCAGAACGCGGTCAGTTTTACCGCTTTTTGTTTTTTCACTTTTTCAGATGTTACGTTTGGGATGACCGCAAGGCATCAGCAAGTATATCAATGACAGAAAAAAAATCATTTTTACACGGAACAAAGTAAAAAATAACAGAGGCTGCCAATAATCATAACGGCCGCATACTGTCGTCCTTTTACATTCTGTTCCGTAATTCTCAGGAGAATGGTATGAATAAGTACGTCAAACGGTATCTTATTGATGCAATGGGTGGAATGGCTCAGGGCCTTTTCGCATCGCTTTTAATCGGAACAATCATTAAAACATTCGGGCAGCAGCTTTCGCTGGCTTCTTCAAATGCAGTCTTTAAGTTTTTAGTTGATGCAGGTTCTTTTGCAACAGATGCACATGTTGTTGGCGCTGCAATGGCTGTAGGAATCGGCTTTGCAATGAAGGTTTCTCCACTCGTTCTTTTTTCGCTTGCAGCTGTCGGAAGTGCAGCAAATGTCAGCGGAGGAGCCGGAGGTCCGCTTGCAGTTCTCTTTATTGCAATAATTGCTGCAGAAGTCGGAAACCTTGTCAGCGGCAAAACCCGCGTAGACATAATCGTAACTCCGCTTGTAACGATAATTGCGGGTTCTCTTTTAACAGTTTTAACCGCTCCTTTTATCGGAAAAATCGCCCTTTCTTTTGGAAACATTATCGTCTGGGCAACGACACTCCGTCCTTTCCTTATGGGAATAATCATTTCCCTCTTAGTTGGAATCCTTTTAACCCTGCCGGTAAGTTCAGCTGCAATCTGCGCTGCTTTAAGCCTTACAGGTTTAGCTGGAGGAGCTGCAACAGCAGGCTGCTGTGCACAGATGGTCGGATTTGCAATTTTAAGTTTCAGGGAAAACCGCTGGTCAGGGCTTTTAAGCCAGGGATTAGGAACAAGCATGCTTCAGATGCCGAATATCGTAAAAAATCCAAAAATCTGGATTCCGCCATGCTTAACATCTGTCATTACAGGACCTGTCGCAACCTGCATTTTTAAACTGGAAATGAACGGTGCTGCAGTAAGCTCTGGAATGGGAACCTGCGGCCTTGTCGGTCCGATCGGAATTATTTCCGGCTGGTTTGCTCCTTCTCAGGCAGCCGTTACACACGGAGCCACTGCAATTTCTCCTTCTGCTTTTGACGTTCTAGGCTTAATTGCAGTCTGCATTGTACTTCCTGCCGTTTTAACTTTCTTATCCGGCAAGTTTTTTAGAAAAATCGGCTGGATAAAAGAAGGAGATCTGCTGCTTCCAGAAAACAAAAAAGATTCACAGAAAAACTCTTAAACTTAAAGTATAATTAGTTCGAATGTCGAGTTTCAATAAAAGCATATCAAATAGCCTCTCGTCGAGAAC
>CAVEBK010000035.1:0-24423 GCA_963613915.1 uncultured Collinsella sp. | reverse complement strand
TTGTGTCTGCAACACTTGCAGAATCAGAAACTGTATTTTTTACAAGAACTTCGTCCCCGATGTTTACACTGTCATAAAAACTTTTCTGCGTTAAAGTTCCCTAATAGATTTTTCTGATTAAATCCATAAAAACAGGGGTTTTTATAAGACCAAGGTCCATGGCATTGAGTTTTTCTGTTCTTGTAAGAGCCTTGCCATTCTGATCTGCAGAAGGATTTGTGTCTGCAACACTTGCAGAATCAGAAACTGTATTTTTTACAAGAACTTCGTCTCCAATGTTTACCCTGTCATAAAAACTTTTCTGCGTTAAAGTTCCCTGGGAAATTTCTTCTCCTGCTTCATCAATTACAATCTGTCCGAGCGAAAATTTTTCGTCAAAAGCAACTCCGCTTCCTGAATCTGCAGTACGGATATTTCCTTTTTTTACAACATCAAGGACAAGGCCTTTTTCTATTCCTTCAGTTTTTCCCATATCAACTAAGATTTCGTTTCCGTTTCTTGCAATGATTTTTCCGCGGGCAGGAAGCATATCAAGAATGGCACGACGGAATGACCTTAAAACAGAAGTAAAACGATCGTTTCCAGTCCTGAAAAGGCTGATTTCTGAAGTTTTTGTTCCGTTTCTGCCGTTATAAACAACAGCATCCAAAGTTACTTCACGTTCAGACTCTTCGAAATCAAGCAGAATAAAATAATCCTGGGAATTTTTTCTGGCAAGAGCAAAGGCCTGAGCAAAATTTTCAACAGGATTTTTTTCGACATTTACAGTTGTAACTGCAATTCCGTTAAAACATTCTTTTGTCATTTCTGCCGCAACTTCTTCTGAACCGGGATGTAAAAGCTGTACATTTGATTTTTTATAATAAATTCCAAGATTCCAGCGGCTTTTTTCAAGATAAAACGGTTCAACATTCCACTTTGCAGCAAGCGAATACTTCATAAGTGAATTTAAAGCGTCGATTGTATCGTTTGTTTTTGTATATAAATATTTCTGTTCGTCAGTAAAAGTGTCAGTGTCAACTTTTGCATTCTCTTTTATAAAGTTCAGCTGATTTAAATAAAGTTCGTTCAATCCGGCTTTATAAATTTCCTGTGCAAATTCACTCCGGGCTTCGTAATTTGAAGGATCTATTTTTAAAGCCCGCTGATACTCATAACGCGACTGCTCGCCCTGAAATAGTTTGGAATATTCCCTCGCCTTTAAAACATGGAACTGTGCAAATGCGGAACGCCGTTCATCTTCAAAAGAAAGGGTTTTGTCTACAAGAAGTTCAAGAGAACTCCTTAAAATTTCGTCAGTCGGGTCAATTCCAAGAGCAATACTCCAGTTTTCAATTGCCTGTTCATTCTGATTTAATGCTTTTTGACTTAAACCTTTTAAATACCACGCACTTAAATTATTGCGGTCTTTACTGATTAAAAAATCACAGATGTCAATTACATCATCATAGTTTTTCTGTTCATACAGGATTGAAGCAAGCAGCACATATCCGCCGGAAAAATCAGGCTTTAACTGAAGGGCTGACCTTACCCGCCTTTGAGCTTCCTTAAAATCGCCCTGTTTTGCCTTTAAAAGAGCTGCAAGATAATGAACTTCGGCCTCGTTTGAATGATATTTTAAAGCCTGCTCAATATAATTCTGCGATAAATCATATTTGCCATTTTCTGCAGCAAGAACGGCAAGCGAAAGAAGGGCCTTACGGTTTGAACCCTGCATTTTTAGGGCATCAAGATAAAAATTTTCGGCACGATCATAACTTCCGTTGTAAAGTTCAATTTCTGCAAGTCCAAAACGTGATTCAACATTATTAGGATAATCAACCAGAATTTCTGAAAAAATCTGCCGGGCCTCGTCAAGTCGATGCAGGGAAATAAGGCACATTCCCTTAAGATTTAAAACATCGGTTCTGTCGCGAAGGTATTTCTGTGCATTTTCCAGGTAAGAAAGAGAAAGTTCAAAATCATTCAGCTCATAAGTTGACTTTGCAAGTTCAAACCAGGCTTCTCCATAAGAAGGATTTTCGTGCAGAGCCTGCTGGAATTCTTCATTTGCAGAATACCAGTCCTGATCATTCTGAAAATCCCTGCCTTTATTAAAATGAAGCAGAGCCTGAGACGAAGATTGTGCAAAAAGACAGACAGCTTCAAAAAAAACAAATGCCTGCAGAATGATTTTTTTCATTTTTCCCACCTGAAAATCCCTTTTTATTCTTTGTTTTCTTCTGTTTCTGCTTTTTTTATTACTTTAATTAAGTTTACGCGGTGACCTTCCATATCCTGAACAATGAATTCAAAAGTTCCCCAGTTAATTTTTTCGTACTTAACGGGAATTCTTCCGAACAAATCAAGGACAAATCCACCAAGTGTGTCGAAATCTTCTGTCGGAAAGTTTGAATTTATAGTTTCGTTCAAATCATCAAGGTTTACCCGGGCGTCGCAAAGCCAGATCTGGTTTCCGATTGAAAGGATGTCTTCCCTTTCGTCGTCAAATTCATCCTGAATGTCTCCGACGATTTCTTCGATAATGTCTTCCATGCAGACAACGCCGCTTACACCGCCGTATTCATCTACAGCAATTGCAATGTGCAGATGCCGGCGCTTAAATTCGCGCAGAAGTCCGTCAATTTTTTTTGATTCCGGAACAAAATACGCTTTTCTTAAAAGTTTTTCTAAATCTATTTCCTGCTTTTTTGAAATTATTGCAAGCAGATCTTTTACATAGAGAATTCCAAGAACGTTGTCGATTGATTCTGAATAAACGGGAAAACGAGAATGTCCGCTTTCTGCAATCTTTGCAAGAAGTTCTTCTTCCGGAGTATCGATTGAAATAAAATCAACATCAATGCGGGGAATCATAACTTCCTTTACGGAAGTTTCAGACAAATCTTCGATTCCTTTGATCATGTCCTTTTTTTCTTCAATCAAACTTAAATTATCCTGAGTTTCTGCCCGCTCAGACGACATTTTTCCATCGCCCTTCTGCGGGCTCATACTGTGACCTTCATCATCCTTTTTCTTAGAAAATTTAAAGATACTCATATTCTTCCTTTCGTTTATAATAATCCGGATTTTAAAACAAAATCCGTAAAACTGCTTTATTCAACAATAAGCTCAAAATCTGAAAAAGTTTTTAATAATTCTTCCTGCTTTTTCAGCATTTCGCACTCTGGTTCAACGCCTTTTTCTACGTGCTCTTCTCCGTGATCCATTCCATTTAGATGCAATGTTCCGTGAATTAAAAGTCTTTTTAATTCTTCGTTTTCGCTTACGTTAAAATATTCTGCATTTTTTGGAAGCGTATCAAGCGAAATTATCATATCTCCAATGCTGAGCCACTTTGAACCGTCTTCGTCAGTGTATTCTTCGCCGTTTTCAAAGGAAAGAATGTCTGTCGGGCTGTCAATGTCGCGGTAATTTCTGTTCAATTCCTGAATAAAACCGTCGTTACAGAATAAAATTGAAATTTCCTGTCCGTCAAAACCAAGCCGCTTTAAAACTTCCTGCTCATAACCTTCAATTTTAGAAAACCATTCAGGCTCTTTTACACCGTCCTGCATTGAAACTAAAATTCTATTCATTTTTTTCACCTTCTGTCTTTTTTTCAGAATTTGAATTTTCTGAAGTAATTGAATCCTGATTCTGATATTTTATTCTTCCGTGATAGTAAGCAGCGAGAATAGAAACAAAAGTATCTTTTATTTTTGTCATTTCGCCGTAAGTTAAGGCACAGTCGTCAAGCTGGTTTGCAGCAATTTTTGAATCAATCAGGGTCTGAATGAATTTTTCAAGTCTCTGAGCGGTTGGTTTTTCAAGCGATTTGCAGGCAGCTTCGCAAACGTCAGCCAGCATTACAACTGCACTTTCTTTTGTAGAAGGAAGTTTTCCGTCATAACGGAAGTCCGCTTCGCTGACAGAAGGATCTTTTTCCTTTGCTTTATTGTAAAAATATGCAATTACAGAATTTCCGTGGTGTTCACCAATAATATTTACAACGCTTTCCGGTAAATGCATTGCATGTGCTTTTTCTACGCTTATGCGCAGGTGGCTTTTTATAATGGAAACCGACAACGAAGGATTTAAATCCGTGTGCTTATTTTCGCTGTCAATATTGTTTTCCGTAAAATATTCAGGATGTTCCATTTTGCCAATATCGTGATAAAGGGCAGCAACACGAGCTAAGAGAGAATTTGCTCCTATTTCCTTGCAGGCACTTTCTGCAAGCTGGCTTACCATAATGCTGTGCTGGTAAGTTCCGCTGGCTGTAAGCAGAAGTTTTCTTAAAACAGGAGAATTCTGATCGCTCAAATCCATAAGGCGGAAAACAGAAGCCGTATTCATTAAAATTTCCAATGGAGTTAAAAGCCCAAGAGCCAGAATTCCAGAAATAAAACCGTTAAAGGCAACTCCAGAAAGAACAAAAAGTGCATCTTCAAAATTATCGTTAAACATAACCTTTAAGACGCAGATGTAAATTATGTTCATTAAGGCAACGCTGATTGAAGAAAAAATCATATCAATGCGGCTTTCAATGTTGCGAAGGATTCTTACAAGAGTTAAGGAAGAAGCCAAGGTATATAAAAATGGAATCAATTCAAAACCGCAGGCACACAAAACGCCAAACGAAATTATAAAAGAAAAATAAAGTGCAAAAACCTGGCCAAAAAGAATCGTAACAAGGGCAACGCACAAAGCAGAAGGAATTATAACATTTATCTTGTATACGCCCTGAAAAAGAGGCGCCTTATCTCCAAAAGAAGCAATGGCAAAGACAATGACAAAAAGCAAAGCCATTAAAATCATTTCCTTTAACTGCGCCTTGTGTCCTAAAAAAACAGGAGTAAAGAGAAGGAAGGCAAGAGAAGAAACGAGCATTAAAAACAAAAGATGATCCGCAAAAACACGATAATCAATATAAGACGGAGACGAAGCCATTTTTCTAAGCTTTAAATAATCTTCGTCGGCAATTGCAAAGCCTTTGCGGATTACTTTTTCGCCTTCTTCAATTGCAATCGGAAACTGTTCATCTGCCGACATGCTTTTATTGGCAATAATCGTCTTGTCAGCAATCATTCCAGGTTCATATTCATCAATCGAAAAAGAAGCAATTGTCTGCTGCGTACTTGCATCAAAATAAACGATTCCGGAAGTAACGACAAAAGTCAGCATAAAAACGAGCAGCAGGGCCCAGTTTTTCTTAACATATTGTGCAGCAGAGTGAATCATATCTGCCGAAAAAGAAATTTTTGCATTATTCATCTTTGCAATTCTCATAAGCCTGTACAATTTTTTTTACAAGTGGAGACCGCACAACATCTTCGCTGTCTAGTTCCACAATGCTAATCTCTCCAATATTTTTTAATATCTCAAGTGCCTGGACAAGTCCGGAAGGAATTTTTTTTGGAAGATCTATCTGACTTACATCTCCCGTAATAAAAAATTTTGAATTTTCCCCCATTCTCGTCAAAAACATTTTCATCTGCTCACAGGTTGTATTCTGAGCTTCGTCAAGAATTACAGCCGCATTATTAAGCGTCCGTCCCCTCATGTAAGCAAGCGGTGCAACTTCAATTATACCATTTTCCTGCATTTTCTTCACTAGTTCGCCAGAAATACATGCATTCATTGAATCATACAAAGGCCTTAAATATGGATTTATTTTATCCTGCAAATCTCCCGGCAAAAATCCAAGGCTTTCGCCAGCTTCAACAATAGGACGGACAAGCACAATAGAATTTATCTTATGGCTCAAAAGAAGCCGCAGACTTTCGGCAATTGCCAGAAAAGTCTTTCCGCTTCCAGCAGGGCCGGTTGCAAAGACAAGATTATTTTTTCTGAATTCCTTTATAAGCCGCGCCTGATTTTTTGTCTTTGGATAAACCCTTCGTGCACTCCCTGGAATCGAAATAGAAAAGGTCTGGGAGTCAAAACTTTCAAATCCTGTATTCAAAATTGATTCAATCAGTTCTTTTCCATTGTAAAAACCTTTTTTTGCAGACAAATTATTTTCTGCAAGTTCATCTGTAAGGCGGTCGATTATAAATTTAAATTTCTGCTGAACTTCTTCCCTTTCGTCGCACAAAGTAAGTTCATTTCCTCGTGTAAAAACAGGAACTCCAAGATAATTTTCTATCAGCTTTAAATTACAGTCATTTGTTCCGCAGACTAAAGCTAGAATTTCTGGATCCTGCAAAACTATCGTCAATTCATTTTCCACTTTTTTCGTCAGTCACCTTTTTTTTATTTTCGGGCCTTCCGGTGCCTTAGCACCGTCGCGCTGTCCGCCCTTCCGCTTCCGCTACATTGCTGCATTCGCAGCAACTCCGGGGCTACCATCGCTAAGGCGTTTTTAATTTAAACTCCATGAACCGTATTCATCTAAGATTTCAGTCTTCATTCCAGACATCGGTCTCCAGCTTACGCTCAAAGAAAAATACGGACTAAAGTCATAGGAATTCGTACTTGAAACATAACGCGGAGAAAGTTTGAGCGAACAGTTCAAATCCCAGTCGTCAAGTTCGTGAGTTGCAGACATTACAAGGGATTTTAGCTTAAATCCGCTTGCCCTGCGTTTTGATTCATCAGAAAACATGAAAGAATCAAGCAGATCCCTAAAAATATTGCGTTCCCCGGTTGAATTATAATAATACTCATATTTATCAGCAGTACAGAAATATCTGTACATTACGCTGTTGCGGCTTTCTGAACTGAACGAAAGGTTAAGAAAGTTATTAACCTTAAACGTAAGTTTTGGAATAAATACAAAATAACTGCTCGTAGGGCGTAAAAAATCATAAACCAGACTTGTAGAAAGAGACGGTGTCCACGAAATTCTGTCTGTCCAGCGTTTAAAAGTTTTTGAAGGAGTTGTATATGCAAAACTCAGGGAATACGGATGGAACGATTTGTCGCTGGAAGTCTTCCATCCGGTAGCAATCCCCGTGTCTTTATTTTTTTCAAAAGTATAGTTTGTGCTGTAGCTCATTGTATAAGCGAGCTGAGCCCCGTAACCACTCAACGAATATTTAAAGGAATCGTGTTCTTCGTCTTCCCAGTTGTAAACGTAAGACTGAGACATTGTAAGTTTGCTGTTAAAAAGTTTTACGGCAAGAGTCTGCGAAATATTGCTTTTTACCCAGGTTGAATCAGTTGAACTTTTCTGCTTTATGCCGGTTCCGACAGAAAAAGTCGTAAAGGGAAAGGTAAGCGAAAGAGTTCCGCTGTAAGCGTCAACCTGCGGCGGAAGAGTTGTCGTTAAAGACAGTTTTTGAGAAAAATCACCTTCATCTGCGGCTAAAACCATATTAAGGTTGTGGGTTGTTACGCAGTCTTCGTCGGTTAAATCCATTGTAAGATATTCCCACTCAGGATTGTTTACGTCATCGCTTATATACTTTGTCTGAATCATTTTTACCGTAGTGTTCCAGGTAATTGCCGTATTTGAAAAATGTTCAGTGTAGTAAAAAGGCTTAAAAGAAAGCGCATTTGTATCTGTTAAATCAAGTTTGCGAGCGTTGTAGTCGGCTTTTTTAATGGAATTCATTGAAGATTCAGAATAACCACCGTTTGTTGTGTCATCGTTTAAGTACGGATGCTTTTGAAAAACCGGAGTAAAAGTAAAAGTGTCCGATAAAGACAAAAAACTGTCCTTATAACCTAAATTGCTCGTAAGCGTTGCCGGTGATTTTACCTGAAAATACGTAGACTGAACTGTAGACCAGTCAAAATCTTCAGGCTTGGAAAGATTTGTAGAAGAATAAGAAATCTGCGAAGTAAATTCCGGCGAAATCGTATAACCGAGTTTATATGTAATTCCGTTAAGGTTTTTAACACTGGCAGAACTTGTTGCAATCTGCGGAAGAACTGATTCATCAAAAAGAATTTTTTCATCTTCTTTTTCACTTTCTTCATTTTCTGCTGCAGTTTCGTCAGTGCCGTTTTTATTCTGGGCTTCATTTTTTTCTTCATCTTCAAGAGAAGGCGGAGGCAAAAGAGAAAGAGTCGTCGTCTGCTTTTTAGAAGAACTGGAAGAGCGGGGATATTCAAAAATCGTACCGGCAATTTTTGCACTTACCCCTAAAGGCGTAATCTGGCTCGGGTAATAAAAATAGCGTTCCGGCGTATAACTTTCCCATGCAGAATCAGCACTGGATTCATCGCGGTTGCTTAAATCAGTATTTGTCCTTGAAGAAAAAACAATCGAAGATTTAAAGCTTGAAATCGAAAGTGAAGAAATATAAGGCTTTACAATATCAGGCAGTTTTACCGTATAAGAACCGCTTAAATTCCATGTGTAGGAAGAAATTGTAGTTACGTCGTCGTCATCGCTTGTGTCCGTGCCGGAAATAAGAAAGTCAATCCAGTCCATTGTTTCTGCACGGTTGTTAAAGTCGTAGTCAAAATACGGATCCGAATAAAGCGGCATGGAAAGGCTTAAGTTAAACGGAGAAGTAATTGCAAGCTTTAAGTTAGCCTGGTAGCGGAAAGGAAGGGAATTCCCGAAAAAAGTTGAATAGTCCCTTACCCTGTCTCCCGAAGAATTATAAGCTGAATAAACACCGCTATCCTTAAAAACTGTATTACTGAAACCCAATTCAGTATTGAATTTAAATTCAGATAAATATTTTTCAGGCTTTAAGACAACGTCAGTTCCAGCCATTGCTCCAAGATTTGCATAATAGTCTGCCATTACCTTTATGTGGTTTGTCGTGTCGCCGGTAAAGTCAGAATCAAGGTTGTGCAGAACAATTCCCTCGCGCACCTGGTCCTTCATCGAACCGGTTTTCATAAAGCTAAAAGGATTCAGCTTTTCGCTGGAATCAGAACTTGAACTTGAAGATGTCAAATCACTTGTAGAGACGGCATCGGCAGGTTTGCGGCCGTAAAGATAGGTTGTCGTATTTATAAAATATCCTTCGCGGAATTTATAGCCCATTGCAGGATTAAAAATAAGTTCATCTTTCGGATAATAAAAGGCTGGAAGATAAACAAGAGGAACTCTTCCTACATAAAGCAGGGCGCCTAAAAAGGCAAATTCTCCGCCCGGCAGAAGCCAGATTCTCTTTGCCCGGATTTTCCAGTGCGGATTTTCGTCGTCGCAGAATGTAAGTTCACCGTTTTTAAAAGCAATGGTTCCGCCCGAGTCCCGGCCGAAAATATCGCTTGCAACAATCAAGGTAGAACCGGAAGGAAGGTTAATTGCATCAGAAGAAGTCTGAACCGCCCGTCCGTTGTCAAAAATTCCTTCAAAGGTAGAAGTATTAAAAAGAAGGCTGCTTGCAGTAATTTTTTCTCCACCGGCAGAAGAACCGCTTTGTTCAAGGGCAACGTTTCCTTCTGCATAGAGCATTTCAGAAGCCCTGTTGTAATTCACCCTGTCGGCAGAAATTGTAGTCCTGTCGCTTCCGCGGGAAACAGAAATTACAACGCTGCCGGCTAAAATAATGCAGTCGCCTCCGGAAACAACATCTTTTTTGTATTCAGACCTTTCAGCAGATTCAATATTAACGACAGAAACCGTATTATTGTCCGCAGCCTGTGCAGGACAGAAAAACAAAAATGAGAAAAACAATACTGTAAAAGCAGACAGTTTTCTAACCATTCTTTTTTGAATTAAGAGTCTCCCTTACATACTTTCCGGTCCAGCTTCCGCTGTTTTCGTAATTTTCAGCAATGTGTTCGGGCGTTCCCGTATCAACAATCTGACCGCCGCGATTTCCGCCTTCAGGCCCTAAATCTATAATCCAGTCTGCCTGTGCAATTACGTCAAGGTTGTGTTCAATCATTACGACTGAATTTCCCTTATCAACCAGCTTTTGAATTACTTCCATCAAAACCTTTACGTCAGCAAAATGAAGGCCTGTCGTCGGTTCATCAAGAATATAAAGTGTTTTTCCTGTTGAAGGACGCGAAAGTTCAGCTGCAAGCTTTACGCGCTGAGCTTCTCCACCAGAAAGAGTAAGTGCGCTCTGCCCGAGCTGAATATAGCCAAGCCCTACATTTTTAAGAGTTTCGAGCTTTCTTGAAATATGAGGAATTGAATTAAAAAACTCAGCAGCTTCTTCAATCGTCATATTCAGAACATCAGAAATATTTTTTCCCTTGTAGCGCACGTCGAGTGTTTCCTGGTTAAAACGCTGTCCATGGCACACATCACACTGAATAAAAACATCAGGAAGGAAATTCATTTCGATTGTAAGGGTTCCGGCTCCCTGACATTTTTCGCAGCGGCCGCCCTTTACATTAAAACTGAATCTTCCTGGAGTATAGCCCTTTGCTTTTGAATCCGGCAAAGTGCTGAACAGTTCGCGTATTGCATCAAAAACCCCGACGTAAGTAACAGGATTAGAACGCGGAGTGCGTCCGATCGGGCTCTGATCAATATTTATTACCTTGTCTATGTTTTCAATTCCTGTAATAGAATCACAGTCCCCTGTCCTGTAAGAAGTTTTCATCAATTTGTTGGAAACTACAGGAAAGAAAATATCACTCAGCAAAGTTGATTTTCCAGAGCCGCTCACGCCTGTAATACAGGTAAAAGTTCCAAGAGGAATATCAACACTTACATTTTTAAGGTTGTGTTCACTGGCACCTTTTATCGAAATAATTTTTCCGTTTCCGGTGCGGCGTTTTTGAGGAACAGGCATAAAGAGATTTCCGCTCAGATACTGCCCCGTAACACTTTGTTTAACCTGCATAACCTGCTGCGGAGTTCCGCTTGCAACAACGTTTCCTCCATGCACACCGGCTCCAGGTCCAATGTCTACAACCCAGTCTGCAGTCCGCAAAGTCTGTTCATCGTGTTCAACTACAATTACCGTATTTTTTAAATCACGAAGATACGTAAGTGTGTCTATAAGACGCTGATTGTCCCGCTGATGCAAACCAATGCTGGGCTCATCAAGGATATACATAACGCCTGTAAGCCCGGAACCAATCTGAGTTGCCAGACGGATTCTCTGAGCTTCCCCGCCGGACAGAGTTCCTGCAGAACGGCTTAATGTAAGATAGTCAAGACCAACATTCTTTAAAAAATTAAGGCGTGCATTTATTTCCTTTAAGAGCTGGGCTGCAATTTTAGTTTCTGTATCGGTTAATTCAAGCTTAGAAAAATAATCAAGGCTTTCTGCAACACTCAGTTCACATAAATCAATAATGTTTTTTGAACCGACAGTAACGCCAAGAGCTTCTTTTCTGAGGCGCTTTCCGTGGCACGAAGAACATTCAGAAACAGACATGTAATTTTCTTCAATCTTTACACGCTGAGCTTCGCTCCATGCTTCGTTGTGGCGGCGCTTCATTTCTGCAATAACTCCAGGCCAGGGTCTGTTGTATTCAGAAAAACCTTCACCACTCTGTTTTTTATAAATCCAGTGAATGTTTTTGAAAAGGTCGCCGTTCCACAAAGTTTCAAACTGTTCACTGGAAAGTTCATTAAAAGGAGTATCTAAAGTCCAGCCGTTTTCCTGAGCCAGGGCACCAAACATTGCCTGGTTCCATTCGCTCGAAGGATTAAAAAACGGCAGAACACCTTCATTAAAACTTTTAGAAGTATCCGGCAGGATTTTTTTTGAATCCAACTCCATCTTTTCGCCAATTCCGGTACATTCAGGGCAGGCACCAAAAGGATTGTTAAATGAAAAAAGCCGAGGCTGCAGTTCCGGGATCGAAATTCCACAGTCAGGGCAGGCATTTTTCTGGGAAAAGAACACTTCTTCTTCGTGCCAGCCTTTTTCGCTGTCGTCGTTAATCCGGCGCAAAACAATAAGAACTCCGTTTGAACTATTCAAAGCTGTTTCTACGGATTCTGCAAGACGTTTTCTTCCGTCAGCCTTAATTGCAATCCTGTCAACGACAATTTCTATTGTGTGTTTTTTCTGTTTATCAAGTTTGATTGAATCGTCAAGTTCAACCATAAGGCCGTCAATCCTGGCCCTTACAAAGCCGGAAGCCTTTGCATCTTCAATTATTTTCTGGTGTTCACCTTTTTTTCCGTGAATGACAGGAGCTAAAAGCGTAATTCTCGTTCCTTCGCCCCATTCCATAATTGAATTTATAATCTGGTCATCCGACTGTTCCTTAATTTCCCTTCCGCAGACCGGACAATGTGCGTGCCCGATTCTAGCAAACAGAAGGCGGTAATAATCATAAATCTCAGTAACCGTTCCAACAGTAGAACGCGGATTATTGTGAGTTGTTTTCTGTTCAATCGAAATAGCAGGAGACAAACCGTCAATCTGATCAACATCAGGCTTATCCATGCTCCCGAGAAACTGTCTTGCATACGAAGAAAGCGACTCCATATAACGGCGCTGACCTTCTGCAAAAAGAGTATCAAAAGCAAGCGAAGATTTTCCGGAACCGCTCAAACCAGAAATTACGACAAGCTTGTTGCGTGGGAGTTCCAGACTGATGTTTTTTAAATTATGAACCCGGGCTCCATGTATTTCAATTTTTTCGCCCTCAACCTTATTTATTGCCGGCATTTTCTAAATGTCCATATTCATTGCAGTACGAACTTCTTTTAAAGTCCGGCTTGCAATTTCGCGGGCCTGTGCAACACCGTCGTTAAGAACAGATCGGATATAATCCATGTTTTTTTCAAGTTCAGCACGTTTTGTGCGCAGAGGACGAAGCTCTTCGTTAAGGGCTTCCGTAAGCTTACTTTTAAGCATTCCGCCGCCACCGTCCCCAATGCTTTCTGCAATCTTTTCAGGTTCTTCTCCAGTACAAAGCGAAATTATCTGCAGAAGGTTTGCAACTTCAGGACGGTTTACAGGATCGTAGTAAATATTGCGTTCCTGGTCAGTCTTTGCTTTTTTAATGAGTTTTGCAGTTTCATCTTCCGTAGCACAAAGCATGATTGTGTTTCCGAGAGATTTAGACATTTTTGCAGAACCGTCGAGTCCTTTTATCATTGGAGTTTTAGAAAGCAAGGCATGAGGTTCAGGGAAAATAGGATTTTCCGGACAGAATTTCTTATTGAATCTCTTTGCTATCAGGCGGGCAACTTCAAGATGAGGAAGCTGATCTTTTCCGACAGGAACAACATTTCCCTTGCAGAAAAGAATGTCCACAGCCTGGTGAACAGGATAAGTAAGCATTCCTGCATTTACAGACTTCATTCCAGATTTTGCAATTTCGTCTTTTACAGTCGGGTTGCGGTCAAGTTCAGCACTTGAAACAAGAGTTAAAAAAGGAACCATCAGCTGGTTTGCTTCAGGAACATGGCTGTGAGGATAAATACAAACGTCTTTTCCCGGTTCAATTCCAGCAGCAAGATAGTCAATTACAAGCTGTTTTGTATTTTCGCTGATTTTATCAAAGGCGTCGTGATCCGTTAAAACCTGGTAGTCAGCAATCAGAATCATTGTCGGAACTCCAAGTTTAGACAGACGGACACGGTTCTTTAAAGAACCGAAATAATGCCCGATATGAAGTCTTCCCGTAGGGCGGTCGCCTGTAAGAACGCGGTATTTTTTAGGATTAACAAGAATATCCTTTTCAATTTCGTTAGATTTTTTTACAGCCTCAGCAAGAATTTTGTCTATATTTGCTTCAAATCTGTCATCGTTGTCAGCCATTTTGATTTCCTTATCTCTCAAAAATTTTATGCAATAAAAAGTTACATTCCACAAAATTATATAAAAAAAACACTTATTCTTCAATGAATAGCTTTTTTTTGACTTTTCCGGGCGTTCCCCGCCGCAGGCGACGGGTCGGGCTTTCCGTGGTTCCGGCGTCTTGCGCGCCTCTAGTGCTGCGCACCCGCTGTCGCGGCCACTACAATCCCTAACGCATTTTCTGTCGTGGCAGGAGGTCACTAAAAATCTTGAACTTTTATTTCATTTTATTAAAATCTCATTCTATGAAAAACCTTTGTCCTTCTTCACCGTTTTTAACAGATTTTGAAAACTATCTTAATTCATTCTTAAATTTTGAAAAATTTCCTCAAAAAAATATTTTCTGGCTCGACACAATGGAGCATTTTGCCTCACTCTTAAACAATCCTCAGAACTCCTGTAAAACATTCCACGTTGCAGGCTCAAAAGGAAAAGGCTCAACTTCAGCCTTTATTTCTTCAATTCTCCACTCAGCAAACTTCAAAACAGGACTTTATACATCGCCTCACATTCTTTCGTTTTTAGAAAGAATCACTCAAAACCAGGAATTTTTCAGCTCAGACGTTTATGAACGCTCAGCCCGGCAGCTCATGGACTGCGTAAACTCACAGTCAGATTCTCACTTTTTAAAAGACCGCCCTGTTACCTGGTTTGAACTTGTTACCCTGTATTCATTTCTGTGCTTTAAAAATGCAGGCGTTGATGCAGCAGTTTTTGAAGTCGGTCTCGGTGGCCGCTTAGACGCAACAAACATAATAAAACCGGAAGTCTGCTGCATAGGACCGATTGAACTTGAACACACAGAATTTCTCGGAGACACTCTCGAAAAAATCGCAGCAGAAAAAGGCGGAATAATAAAAGAAAACACGCCAGTCTTTATTGCTCCTCAGCCAGAAAGAGTTAAAGAAGTGTTCAGAAAAATCGCACTCGAAAAAAATGCTCCGATCTTCTTTACAGACGAAATCTGCAGAATTACAACTTCAATCAATCCGCTGAATATAACTGACCTGAACTCTTTTGGAATGCAGACACAAATAAGTTCAGGTCTTTTTAAGCGTCCGCTAAATGCAACATTGCGCCTTACAGGAGAATTCCAGGCACAGAACGCAGCCCTTGCCTGCCTTGCAGTAAAAACGGCTTTTCCAGAAATTTCAGAAGAACAAATAGAAAAAGGTCTTGAAGCAGCAAGGCTTCCAGCCCGCTTTGAACTTCTCCCGTCTCCGGCAAAAGCTCCGCATATTCCGTATGTAATTGTCGACGGAGCGCATACGCCAAAAAGCACGGCTCTTACTCTCGATACAATAAAAAAAGCAGGAATAAATGTTCCGTCTCTTTTGTTTGCCTGTGCACAGGATAAAAATTCAGACGAAATGGCAGAACTTTTTGCAGGCAGAGGGATTTTTAAAAACGTATTTTTAACACTTCCAGGAAACGTAAAAAAAGGAGACCTTTCAAAAACAGAAAACTCATTTACAAAAGCAGGTCTTAAATTTCATTCAGACGCAGACTGGCAGGAACAAATCAAAAAAGCATTTGATTTCTGTGAACAAAACAAAACGCCGCTTTTAGTTACAGGCTCATTCTATCTTGTTGCAGAAGTAAAAAAATATTTAGGAACTGTCTTAAAAGGTTAAAACACAGCACAGGCTGACTGTTATGGTTACCTCTAAAAATTGCAATTTTTAGAGGTAACTCTGAACCCTTATTCTTATCAGTCAGCCCTAAAAAATCGCGTTTTTTATTCTACAAATATCCGCGGAACCCTTTTAGAAACACCGCAGGTAATTTCGTAGCTTATTGTTCCTGTTGCGTCTGCAATCTCCTGAGCACTCATAAGTGCTCCGCATTCTTCCGGGCCAAAGACAACTGCTTCGTCATAGCGTTTTACGTCAGAATCTTCGCCAAGTTCTATCATGCACTGATCCATGCAGATTCTTCCGCAGACAGGATATTTTTTATTGTTTATTGTTACAAAAAGTTTTGTTTCTTCCTGATTAAATCTTCTGAACAGACCGTCTGCATAACCAATCGGAAGCACCCCGATTTTTGTTCTGCTTCTGCTGGTCCACCTTCTTCCGTAACTTACAGATTTATCTTTTTCAAAATCGCGAATGGCAACAACTTTTGTAACAAGTTCCATTACAGGTTTCAGGAAAACTTTTTCACCCTTATTTTTAAAATAATTTTTATCAACCTGGCCCGGATAATAACCGTAGGCAATAATTCCAGGGCGGCACATATCAAGATGCATCTGAGGCTGAGTAAGCGTAAGTGCAGAATTTGAACAATGCCTTATTCCAGGATTTATTCCTTCTTTTTTTACGTTTTCAACAGCTTCCATAAAAAGCCTGAACTGATTCTGAGTATATTCAACATTCTGTTTTTCAGTACTGTCTGCAACCGAAAAATGAGTGCAGATTCCGCCAAGCTTTAACCAGCCGCTTTCTGTAATTAATTTTGCAACCTTTCCAGCTTCTTCTGGCAAACAGCCGATTCTTCCCATTCCTGTATCAACCGCAAGATGAACACTGAAATCTTTTACATTCATGGAAGCTGCAGCTTCTTTTACAAAACCAATATATTCTTCATCAAAGACAAGGGGCGTAAGGGAATATTTTACAACACTCTGCATTTCTTCTCTCTGACATAAACTTAAGACAAGAATATCTGCATTTATTCCGGCCTTTCTAAGTTCAATTCCTTCGTCAACTGTCGCTACTGCAAGAAATTCTGCTCCACATTCAACAGCAGCCTCTGCACACTCTACGGCTCCGTGCCCGTAAGAATCAGCCTTTACGGCAACACACATCTTAGTTCCGTCTGCCATTTTTGAACGTATATATCTTAAATTGAATTTAAAATTTTCAAGATGAATTCTTGCAAAAGTTGCTCTCATAATTTTCCAGCTTACAAATAATTTTTCAGGCAGTTTTTAAGGAAAAAGCCAGTGCCAGAATGATAGATTTTTGAATATTTTTCCGCAATATTTTTTATAAAAAGAAAACTCAGATTTTACAAAAATTTTCCGCGGTAACTTGCAAATCTTTCTATTGAGAGAAACAAAAAAATCGGTTATATTTGAGCGTAATGCAGTTTTTTTTAATAGCGTCCGTAACTAAATAAAATTTCTGCCGTTTTTAAAAGCGAACAAAAGTTCAACATTTATCTTTTTAGTAATTTTTGAGGAAATCATGAAAAAATCTGTAATTGTAAGTTCAATCATTGCCGCAGCAACAATAGTTTTAGCATCTTCATGTGCTTCAGTTCCGGAAACTCAGCAAAAAATTGAAGAAGCGGAGCAGCAAATAGAACAGCCGAAAACACCACGCAAACTCAATGTTGTAAACAGTTCTGCAGCTCAGCAGTCAGAAGCAGAAACTGAAGAATCAAAATACGCAAAAAAAATCGAAGGCATAAAGCTTTCTGTAGAATCTTCACCAAAAGAAACGACAAAAGGCAGGGCTTTTTCTTCTCCATTTGTTTTTAAGGCAGTAAAAGCAGACGGTACGCCGGCAGAAGGTCTTGAACTTTCAATCACTTATCCTGAAACAAGAATTAACGGACAGGAATCTTTTGCCCTTGTTTCGCTTACAACAGATTCATCAGGAACAGTAACATTTATTCCTGCAACCCCTTCATATTCTTTTGATTCAAAAGTAAACGTTTATCCAGGCGGAGACATTACAAATGAAAAAATCTCAGAACTTGCTTCAAAAGCTTCTGTTTCGGCAGATTACAGGGTAAAGACAAATTTAAGCCAGGCTGGAGGAACAATTTCCATTGTTGACTTTACTTCAGCAGGCAAACCGATCGTAAATAATTCAGTTTCTTCTTCAAACCTTTTAATGACACTCATGCGCCTTGGATTTTCAAGAGTCGGAAATGCAGATTTTTCAACAGCAATTCTGACAGGCGACAGGGATTCTGTTTATAAGGCAGCAAAAAACCTTCTCGGAGGAACTTCTTCATACTTAATCTACGGAACAGTAAAATACTTAACTCCGGTAGAAGCAACTGCTGACAAAAAATACACGCTTACACTCGAAGCTGAAATTACCTGTCTTGATATGAAAAACGGTTCAGTTCTGTACGAAACAACACAGACTTCAACCGTAACAGAAGACAAAGACTGGAACTGCATTAACAGTGCAAGAAAAGACCTTGCAGAAAAACTTGCAGCTAAAATAAATTACGGAATGTAAACTTAAAATATTCAATTTTAAAAAGTAAAAAAAATAAACTAAAGAGGATGCAAAAAATGATTTACACAGACACAAGAGACAAATCTGTACAGACAAACTTTAAGACTGCCGTTGTAAACGGTATGAACGAAAAAACCGGCGGACTTTACATTCCGGTTGAATTTCCAAAACTCGATAAATCATTTTTAAATAAAGATCCAGAATCAAACCTGAGGGAAATCGCTTTTGAAATGGCAAAACCTTATGTTGAAGGAGAAATTCCGGAAGCAGATCTGCAGAAACTCATTAACGATGCCTATCCTTTCCCTGCAAAAGTAAGCGGATTAGATCCTAATTCTTACGTTCTTGAATTATTCCACGGACCAACCTGCGCATTTAAAGATTTTGGTGCCCGCTTTATGGCCCGCGTAATGTCTTATTTTAACAAAGATGAAGACGCACCGCTTCACATTCTGGTTGCAACTTCTGGAGACACAGGTTCTGCAGTTGGAAGTGCTTTCCACAATGTTCCGGGGCTCGACGTTACGATTTTATATCCGGAAGGAAAAATTTCTCCATTACAGGAAAAACAGCTTTCTACTTTTGACGGAAATGTTCGTGCATTAAAAGTAAAGGGAACATTCGATGACTGCCAGAAACTTGTAAAAACAGCATTTACAGACAATACGCTGCGCACAAAACTTCGCCTTTCTTCTGCAAATTCAATCAACATCAGCCGTCTTTTGCCACAGAGTTTTTATTACATGTATGCATCTCTCTATGTTAAAAACCGTGCATGGCAGTACAACAAAATTGAAAATCCTTCAATAATCATGGTTGTTCCAAGCGGAAACTTCGGAAACCTTACATCCGGCCTTATTGCAAGAGAAATGGGAGCCCCTATTTCCGGCTTTGTTGCAGCAACAAACACAAACCGCACAATTCCAGACTGGATTGCAACAGGAGAATACAAGGCCCGCCCTTCAATTGCAACATACGCAAATGCAATGGACGTAGGCGCACCAAGTAACTACGAAAGAATCGCTGCAATGTATTCACTTGAACAGGTAAGACATTTATTTGCTTCTTACTGGCTCGACGATGAAGGAATTATGGCTTCAATTAAAGACTGTCACTCAAAAACAGGCTATACAATCGATCCACACGGAGCAGTCGGCTGGAAGGCATGGAGCGACATAAAATCAGGTGCAATGGCTTCTTTAATGAACGGAACAAAAAATGACTGGACAAAACCAGGATTAACACCAAACGTTCCGGACTGGGCAGACGATGTCGTTACAAAAAAGAACGCAATCGGTGTAATTCTCGAAACTGCACATCCTGCCAAATTTGGAGCAATCGTAGAAAAGGCAACAGGTTCAAAGCCTTCTATTCCAGACAGACTCGAAAAAGTCCTCAAATTGCAGGACAGGGCAATTCCAATGGAAAACGATTACGGGCAGTTTAAAGAATGGCTGCTTGCAAATTTAAAATAGGTTTTTATAAGTAAAGCAAAAAAAAGAGTTCAGTCTTTTGATTGAACTCTTTTTTTTTACGGATTCCATTTACATATTTTCATAAGTCTGAACACAATCTTCCAGGTGTTCAATTTTTATTCCAGCTTCCTTTAACATTAAAAGGCTGTCATTTTCGTCATGGTAATGTTTTTCGCATACCACGCGCTTTATTCCGCAGTTAATAATGAGCATTGCACAGGTCCGGCAGGGCGTCATCTTGCAGTAGACAGTTCCGCCGTCAATTGAAATTCCACGTTTTGCGGCCTGGCAGATTGCATTCTGTTCTGCATGAACAGTCCTGACACAATGCTGACTTACACTTCCGTCGTCATGCATCATTTTTTTTAACAGATGCCCTACCTCATCACAATGCGCAAGCCCTGACGGACTTCCGACATAACCGGTAACCAGAATCTGATTGTCACGCGCAATTACGCAACCAGAACGTCCCCTGTCGCAGGTTGCACGCTTTGCAATCGTCCTTGCAACTTCCATAAAATATTCATCCCAGGTCGGGCGAATGTATTTTTCTTCAGTCATAACTTTACCAACACAAAAAAAATCTCTCATGCCTATTTTATCAGCACAAGAGATTTTTGTAAGCACTTATCTTTTATTCAACTAATGTTATTTATTTGCTTCAAAAATAATATCAGCAATAAAGATTAATGCAAGAATCCATGTAACAAGTGGAATTTCCTTGATTTTCTTTCCAGCACATTTTGCAATTACGTAAGAAATAATTCCCCACATAATACCCTTAGAAATTGAATATGCAAAAGGCATTGTCATGATTGCGATAAATGCAGGAATTCCTTCTGTTGGATCAGAGAATTTGATTTCAACAACAGCCTTCATCATTAAATATCCGACAAAGATAAGGGCTGGAGCAGTTGCAGCAGCAGGAATCAAAGAGAATAATCCAGAGAGGAACAATGAAAGAAGGAAAAGAATTGCAGTAACAACAGAAGCAAGACCAGTGCGGGCACCAGCGGCAACACCAGAAGTTGATTCAACAAAAGAAGTTACTGTTGAAGTTCCAAGGCAGGCACCGGCAACAGTTCCGATTGCATCAGAAAGCAGAGCACCCTTTGCGTTCTGAACGTTTCCGTCTTCTGTCAAAAGATTTCCCTGGTTAGCAACACCAAGAAGGGTTCCGATTGTATCAAAAAGATCTGTAAAGAAGAATGTAAAGAAAATTACAAAGAATTTGCCAAGAACAACGGCAGAAAAACTACCGGTTGAGTCAAAAACAATTCCCTTAAAGTCAAAAGCAAAAAGATGCGGCATGGCAGGCATCTGGAAAGGCTTAAAGTTTTCAGGAATAGTTGTTACGCCAAAAGGAATTCCAACGATTGTAGTAATGATAATTCCAAGGAGGATTGAACCAGGAACATTAAAAATAAAAAGTACGATTGTAACGATAAGACCAATAACAGCTACGATTGCAGAAGCGTTAGACAAGTTAAAGTTTACAAAACCAATGATTGTACCAGTATCAGTTTTACAGATTCCGGCATTTACAAGACCGATAATACAGATAAAAAGACCAATACCAACAGAAACAGCTTTTTTCAAACTGTCAGGAATTGATTTTATGATTGCTTCACGAACACCGCACAAAGAAAGAATGATAAAGAAAACACCTTCAAGGAGAACTGCAGTAAGAGCAAGCTGCCAGCTGCATCCCATTCCAAGAACAACAGTGTAAGTAAAGAATGCGTTAAGACCGAGTCCAGGAGCAAGGGCAACAGGCAGATTAGCAACAAATCCCATAACTAAAGTTGCAATTGCAGCAGAAACAGCAGTAGCTGTAAATACAGAGCCCCAATTCATTCCTGAACCAGAAAGAATGTTCGGGTTTACAGAAAGAATATAAGCCATTGCAAGGAAGGTTGTTACACCACCGATAATTTCACGGCTTACAGTTGAACCTCTTTCATTGATTTTAAAAAACTTTTCCATTTTAACAAAAAACCTCCATGGAAATAGACATAACAAATATTATATCATAACAAAAAAATCAAAAAAACAGAAAAAAGCACAGAAATTAAAGAATTATCAGTCAATTTTTATAAAATCGGGCAAGAATGAGGCAAAGTCTTTTTTATGATAGAATGGAAGAGTTCGTTTGCGTTGCAAATGTTCTACAAATTTTAAGGGAGTGAATTAAATTGAAAATTAACAAAAAAACACTGTTTTCTGTCGTATTGCTTGCATCTTTTTTAACGGTTTTTACAGGCTGCACAAAAACTAATCCTCAGCTGGAAAAAGAAATCGGAGCATTCGAAATTACAGCCCACCACAGAGAAATTGCAAAAACAAATTCCAAAAACTATCCTGTTCTAGATGCAGGCCGCGGAAACCCGAACTGGATAAACACACAGGCCCGCTATGCTTTTTCCCGCTTTATGAATTTTGCACTTTCTGAATGTGAACTCGACATGCAGCAAACCAATATGGCAGGACACGCACAATTAAGCGGAATTGGAGAACGCTTTGACAAAGCAATGAATCCAAAAGACAAAACAGACGCTTTTCTGCTCGAAGCCGTTAACTATTGCGTAAAAACTCTTGGAATCGAAAAAGATTCACTTTTAAAAGAATTTACAGACGGAATCATCGGCTGCTATTATCCTTCTCCAAGCAGAAGCCTTAAACACACAGAAACAATATTAAAGCAGTATATTCAGTCAACCTTATGCAACAAAACAGAACTGGATCCGGCAACACAGATTTTTCCAGTAGAAGGCGGAACTGCAGCAATCGTCTATCTTTTCCATTCATTCAATCATAATCATGTTTTAAATGCAGGCGACAGGATTGCAATTGCAACTCCGATTTTTACGCCATATCTTCAAATTCCATATGTAAACAATTATGACCTTGTTTCAATAAACGTAGAAAGCACATCAGACGAAAACTGGGACATTCCGGAAGAAGAAATCAAAAAACTCGAAAACAAAGACATAAAGGCTTTCTTCCTTGTAAATCCTTCAAACCCGGCTTCAAGAGCACTTTCGCAGAAAACACTGGACCGCCTCGAAAAAGCCGTTAAAAAGAATCCTGAACTCATAATCCTTACGGACGATGTTTACGGAACTTTCGTAAAAAATTTCCAGACAGTTTATTCAAGACTTCCATACAACACGGTTCTTGTTTATTCATTCTCAAAACTTTACGGAGTAACCGGCTGGAGAATCGGCTTAATCGCAATGACCAAAAACAACGTTATCGACAAAAAAATTGCAAATCTTCCGACATCAGTAAAAAAGACGCTGAACAAAGATTATTCAATAGTTGTAAATGATGTAGAAAACTTTCCGTTCTCTGAAAGAATCGTTGCAGACAGCCGTTCAATCGGGTTGTATCACACATCAGGTTTAAGCTCACCACAGCAGATTTTTATGGATTTTCTTGCACTCACCCACCTTGTAAACAAAGAAAACGACGCATACATAAATCTTTCAAACGAAATCTGCCATCAGCGCTACGAAACTCTGTACAAAAACCTCGGACTTGAACCAGACGAGTCTGCAGAAAATGCCCAGTATTACACAATCATCGATTTAAAGAAAACAATGGCAAAAGCATACGGAGAAGATTTTGTTCAAAAAGTAATGGAAAAAAAATCCACACTCGAAATTCTTAACGATCTTGCAGAAAAAGAAGGCGTAGTTGTTATGTACGGACACGGATTTGCCGCACCGGAAGGCACATGCCGAATTTCACTGGCAAACCTTAATGAAGAAGATTATGCAGAAATTGCAGGAAGAATTTTCGAACTCTTTGAAGAATACAAAACTGAACTGAAATAATTTTCTTTGGGCGCATGTGTGGCAAAAGCCACACACCGGGCTATTCAGTTTTTCATAAAGTCAACTGGCGCCACGGACGGCGCTAAAGACAAAAAATCCGCACAAATTACACAGTAATTTGTGTCGCAACAGGACGTTGCAAGCCTTTCTATCCCTTGCGTAAGTTTCTATTTTTTAGAAAAGTTTTACAGGCATAAAAAAGGCTCCTTATTCCTAAGGAGCCTTTAAGCGGTAGAAGGGAGTCGAACCCTCGTCATCAGCTTGGAAGGCTGAGATAATGAGCCGTTATATGACTACCGCACAACTGATGTATTTATATTAGCAGTTTGAATAAAACGTGTCAACAGAAAATATTAAAATTTCTTAAAAAATTTTAAATATTTTTTTCTGTTTCCCATGCAAGTTTTGCAGCATTCTGCTCTGCACTTTTTTTGCTTTTTCCTTCGCATGGACCGTATTTTTTTTCATTCAGCTTTACGCTGACCCAGAAAACCCTGTCATGATCCGGACCGGTTTTCTTTACGAGTTCGTAAACAGGACAGGCCTTATATTTTTTCTGAAAATATTCCTGCAATAAAGTCTTATAATCTTTCTGCCCCTTATCCTGCTGAACTTTTCTTATTTCAGGAATCATAAAAGACAAAACAAGTTTTTCAGCTGCTTCAAAACCACTGTCAAGATAATAAGCGCCAATAACGGCTTCTACACAATCTGCAAGAATTGCATCCTTATTGCGCCCACCGCTCATTTCCTCGCCTTTTCCAAGAACCAGCATTTCATTTATTCCGATTCTTCTGGCAATTGGTGCAAGCGATTTTTCAGAAACAACAACGCTTTTTATTTTAGAAAGATCACCTTCCGGATTTTCGAACATGTCTTCATACAAAAAAGTTGCAGTCGCCATTCCAAGCACAGAATCCCCAAGAAATTCCAGGCGCTCATTATTAACGTGCTTTTCTCCTGCGTTTTCGTTTGCATACGACCTGTGATGAAAAGCAAGCTCAAGAAGTTCAGGATTATTGAATTTTATATCAAGTTTTTTAGAAAATTCCCTGAGCTGCCTGGACCTTTCTGCAGAAAGTTTTGAATTATGAAAAAATCTTTTTAACATAACTTCCACTATAAAAAGTCAATGAGGAAATATCAATTTCCGATTTGGCTTTTTAACGCAATTTCGCAGCAACGTGAGAAATTGCAGTCAATTAAGAAAGTTTGCAACGCAAACTTTTAAATAGTTCGAATGTCGAGTTTCAATAAAAGCATATCAAATAGCCTCTCGTCGAGAACC
>CAVEBK010000034.1:10569-24469 GCA_963613915.1 uncultured Collinsella sp. | reverse complement strand
CTTTAATGGCAAATTCTACGAACGAAAAGAAATCATAAAAAAAAGAATTTCAATCGCTCAACTCGAAAAAAGCAATTTAACAAAAATCACTGAAAACAAAGTCATCAAAAAAAATTTTTTCAAAAAATGAAAAATTACTATTGATTTTTTTCAATTTCAATAATATTGTTTTTTTCAGACAATAAAAGAAGTGCATATCCGAACTGTGAATGCATAGATTACAAAAAATTCAACATAATATGCATTATGATTAGTTTTTTGTTCTTATTGCCACTACACACAACACATTTTTTGGCTTTGCATTTTGTTCGCATTTAGCAATAAAGTTTTCCAAGTCTGTCATAATAAACATTCCTTCTTTCTTACAGCAGGGTTTCCAGTTTTTCTTTCAGGAATTCGCTTTTTTCTCTTAAACCTACGTTTCCGGCTGACAGGATAATTTGATTTGGTTTTGTGCTGTCCAGGCGGATTTTTCCTGAATTCTCCCTTATCAGTTTCATCAGCTTATCAAGCGGAATATTCGTTACTTTTCCAAATTCAACTGAAATTTCGCCTTTTCGCTCTTTTAATGTTGAAATATTTAATTTTTTTGCAATAATTCTTACTTCTGCAAGGCTTAAAAGACTGTAAACTTCTTCTGGAATTGGTCCAAATCGGTCTTCAAGCTCGTTATACATTTTGTCAAGTTCATCCTGAGTCTGCACGCTGGCAACTTTTTTGTAGATTTCCATTTTTGTCTGAATTGAATGAACATAACTATCCGGGATAAATCCTGTATATTCAAGTTCCATAAGAACTTCATTCTGTGCCTCATAATCTTTCTGACTTGTAAGGCGTTCAACAGCATCACTTAAAAGTTTTACATAAAGTTCAAATCCTACAGAATAAACATCACCGCTCTGATCACGACCAAGCAGGTTTCCGGCTCCACGGATTTCCATATCTTTCATTGCGATTTTAAATCCAGCCCCGAGTTCTGTAAAATCAGAAATTACCTGTAAGCGCTTCATTGCAACTTCTGACAGAACCTTATGCTCCGGATAAAGAAGATATGCATACGCTTTTCTGTCGCTTCGGCCTACCCGCCCCCTTAACTGATAAAGCTGGCTGACTCCGTACATATCAGCCCTGTCTATAATAATCGTATTTACATTTGGAATATCAATTCCATTTTCAATTATTGTTGTTGCAATTAAAACCTGGAATCCTCCAAGCTTGAATCTTCTGAAAATATCATCAAGTTCTTCCGCCGTCATTTGTCCGTGAGCAGTTTCTATCATCATTTCAGGAACAATTCTCTGAAGTTTTAACCTTGTTTCTTCCAAAGATTCTACGCGATTATGAAGATAGAATACCTGCCCCCCGCGGTCTGTTTCCTGTCTTATTGCACGGGCAACTTTCTCGTCTGTATATTCAGCAACGATTGTTTCAACCGGCTTTCTTGTTTGAGGTGGCGTCGTCAGCAGTGACATATCGCGGATTTTTAAGAGACTCATGTGCAGCGTTCGCGGAATTGGAGTTGCTGACATTGCAAGACAGTCAATATTTGCCTTTAAGGATTTTAATTTTTCCTTGTCTTTTACTCCAAACCTCTGCTCTTCATCAATAATCATAAGTCCGAGATCTTTGTACTTTACGTCTTTTTGAATAATTCTGTGAGTGCCGATTAAAATATCAACTTTACCAGATTCAAGTTCTGCAAGAATTTTTTTCTGTTCTTTTGGACTGACAAAACGGCTCAGCTGTTTTATCGTAACAGGAAAATTCTTAAAGCGTTCTATGCAGGTTTCGTAATGCTGTTCAGCAAGAATCGTTGTCGGTGCAAGAAAAGCTACCTGCTTTCCGCCCATAACGGCTTTAAAAGCTGCGCGCATTGCAATTTCTGTCTTACCAAAACCAACATCACCACAGACAAGGCGATCCATAGGAACTGCTTTTTCCATGTCAGTTTTTACTTCCTGGGTAACGTTATACTGGTCCGGAGTATCTTCGTACGGAAAACTTGCTTCAAAGGCTGTCTGCCATTCATTGTCTTTTGGAAAAGGATAGCCCCTTGAAGCCTGACGACGGCTGTAAAGAGCTATGAGTTTTTCTGCAAGATCTTCTACGGCTTTTTTTACCTTGTTTTTGCGGTTTTCCCAGGATTTTGAACCGATTTTATCAAGACGAGGCTTTTCACCTTCGTTTCCTATGTATCGTTGAACTAAATTGACCTGCTCAATCGGAACAAAAACAAATTCTTCGTCAGCGTATTCAAGTTTTATGTAATCGCGTTCATTGCCCATGGCTTTTACGCGCTGAATTCCCTTGAACTGCCCGATTCCATAATTTACATGGACAACAAAGTCACCTTCGTTTAATTCAACAAAGGTATCAATTGCACGGCTTTTTACATGACCCAAAGATTTTGGAACATGTCTTCTGCGCCCGAAAATTTCGTTTTCCTGAATGACAAGTGTTTTACTTTCGTCAATTCCAAATCCTTCTGAAATCGGCAGCGGAAGAACAGAAAGTTCAAAATCTTTTAGAATTTCCTTTATTCTGAGAGACTGATTCGGATTATCTGCAAAGATAATAACAGTCCAGCCGTCTGCAATATAAGACGTAAGTTCATCTTTTAAATAATTTATATTGCCAAAAAAACTTTTTCCCGGACTGCATTTTATGAAGATTTTTGAATTTTCATCATTATGTACACTTTTTTCAACAGATTCTTTATCCACAGAAGGTTTTACACCTGTCTCCGCACTTTCCTTTTTATCAAACTGTACACTTTTTTCTACATCCTGAATTTCATTATTTAAAGTTTTAAAGAAAACTGATTTTTTATGAATGTTTTTTACATCTTCAAAATCAAGAAGCATTTGAGAAACATCAAGAACAGGGAATGTCTGACGTGCAATCCTGAACATTCCCGCATATTCACGCTTAAAACTTTCCTGCGCATTTTCCTGCCTGTCGTAGTCAAAATAAAAAACAGGAGTATTTTCATCAACATAATCAAGAACCGTATAAATTACATCCCACAAAACAGGATAAACAAGTTCTTCACCTTCCCCCTGACCTGTAGTCCGCAGGTCTTCTATAAGTTTTTCTTTTGCTTTCTGGGCATCTAAGGTCAATTCAAGATGTTCGTTGAATTCTTTTGTATTTTCGATTTTAGAAATAAATTCTTCAGTCCAGACAACTTCCTTCATCGGAAAAACAAGAAGATTGTCAGCAGAATCTGTTGTTGTCTGAGTCTGAGGATTAAAAGTTTTTATTGAATCAATCTGGTCAAAACAAAATAGAATTCTGTACGCAAAATCATTTCCTGGAGTAAAAATATCAAGAACTTCACCACGAAGAGTAAATTCCCCCTGAACGCTAACCTTTGGAACCCTCAGATAACCAAGCTTTGACAGTTTTTCTGCAATTTCTGCAGGATCAATCTGCTGACCTTTATAAAGGCTAAAAATAAGGGTTTTTAAATATTCCGGAGAAGGAACAGGAGATTGAAGAGCCCTCTGAGTTACAAGAAAAATCCGGGGCTTTGTAGATAAAGTTAAACTGCGCTCCTGATAAGCAAGTTTTGATAAAAAAGCTGCCCTCTGTCCAAAAACAGCAGAACCTGTATTTGCAGGTCTGTAAGGAACAGTTCCCCACCACGGAAGAGTATACAATTCAACTTCCCCGTCAAAAGCCGTTGCAAGATCTGCAGAAAGCTCGGCTGCATCTTTTTCATTTGGAACAACAAAAACTGTATCAAGACTTACAGACTTATTTTTTTGTACAGGAGTTTTAGAAGAATCCTTTCCCTGCGAATAGCGCCCCGTTGCTTCGTACTGAAGACTCTGTAATGCATTATTTTTTGCAGTATCAATGCAACTGGAAGCAAAAAAAGGAACTGCAGCACCGTGTAAACCGCTGATTTCATAAGGAAAAGAATCAATTTGTGCACAGGTAATTTTATTTACGGCAGAAGAAAAATCTTTCCAGCCTTTTAAAAGCATTAAAATAGAATTTGATAATAATGATTTCATTTAAAATATCCGATATTTTCTATAGCGTCTGACAATAAATTCAGTGCGCTGCCATTAGTTTGTTAGAACAGGAGACATAAGTTTTGAAACGAAGTCTGATTTTTAATATAGCGTTTTTATCAATTTTTGCACAGTTGGCATTTTCTCAGGTAAATTCAAAAACCCAGGCAGATTATTCAAAAGCCGACGTAAGCATAAAATATTACGACAGAACAATGTACTTTCCTTCTTCTGCAGAAGAAAATCCTGTTTACGTTTCTGTTTCAATTTCTAACAAAGGAAACGAAACTTTAAGGTTTAAGCTTGCAGACGACAGGGCATTCAGCCTGGACTTTACTGCGCACACCGTAAAAAACACAGTTTTACCTTCGACCAAATCTTTAATCATAAAGCGTTCTACAAATCAGACAGTTTATTTCAGGGAACTTTCGATTGAACCTGGCGAAACCTATTCATTTGTAGAAAACGTAAAAAACTACATTCAGTTTGATGAACCTTCAATCTACTATCTTGAACTTTCTTTCTACCCTGAACTGTACAAGTCAAAATATATTGAATTAACTTCAAACCGTCTGAGCCTGGAAATCCGTCCTTCTACTTCGGCAGCTTCATCTTTATATTTACCGGTTGAAGAAAAAACAGGTGCACTTTTAAAGCCGGAAAACATTTCACCGGATAAGGTTGTTGAACAGACAATTATTGCAAGACAAAAATCTTTGTGGGATCAGTACTTCCTTTATATGGACATTCAGGAAATGATGAACAGGAATTCTGAATTAAAGAGAAGATACAATTCTTCTTCTGCCGATGAAAGAGAAAATATGCTCAAAAACTACAAGACAGAACTTATGCAAAACAGAATTGATTATGA
Source organism: uncultured Collinsella sp. (assembly GCA_963613915.1). GTDB lineage: Bacteria > Spirochaetota > Spirochaetia > Treponematales > Treponemataceae > Treponema_D. Next base: position 19,576 of record CAVEBK010000034.1, on the reverse strand, counting down.
CATTGTTGCCGTTCCAGACAGATTTTCAATCGAAAACACATCTTACGGACAAAACGAAGGAACAGTAACTGTAAAGGAATGGTTTAAATATCCGACGTTCCACGAAGTAAAACGCTACATCTACAAAGTCCGCCAGCGCGACGGAATCTGGCAGATTTACGACTATTCAGTAACAAATCTTGGAACAGAATAAAGGGAGCTTCTAAAAATTGCAATTTTTAGTTCCCTGAACATTATTAAAAAAAACTGATTATAAAAAAAATTAAAACAAAAAGGTATAAAAAATGAAGGCTCTACTCGTAGCAGACAACAAACTTGTAATTGACAATATTTCTCAGATTCTCGAAACAGCAGGATACGATGTAATCATCTACAACTGGCTTTTAAAAGCACTCGACAATGTAGAAGAAATTTCTCCTCACCTTATCGTTGTAAGTGCAAAAGATTATCCGCGCCATTGGAAAACCCTCGCTCAATATGCAAGCATGGGATTCCGCTCTTATAAACCACAGATTATTTTGTATGCAGAAGGCGGCCTAAGCGAAGATGATATGCAGAAAGCAAAAACTCTCAATATCCGTGGAGTTTTTGAATCTGTTGATGTAAAAGGTTTAGACCAGCTGCGAAAAATCCTTACAAAAGAAAGCGATATTTTTTCAGGAAACCTGACGGAAGAAGAAATTCCTACGATAGACAGTCTTTTAAGTTCAAATGAAGAAAACAATTTAGAAGAAGAAGCTCAGGAAAACCAGGAATTTTTACAGTCAGACGCCGCAGAAGAAACTTTCTTAAGCACAGCTACAAACGAAAACACAGACCTCCAGTCAGAATCACAGGAAGAAAGTCAAGCGATTCAAGCCGATTGTTCAGCAGAAATTACTGAAAACACATCAGACCTTTCAGCAGAAAATAATTCTGAACCATCGACAGAACAAGCTCAGACAATTGCAGAAACTACAGCAGAACCTTCAGCAGATTTTCAATCTTTTCAAACTGCCACAGAAAACTCCCTGGAAATTGCCACAGTTCCAGTTTCAGCAGAAGTTGAAGTTCAAATCACACAAAACGCAGCAGAAAACACTTTAGAAACAGCCGAAAGCTCAGCCGACGGCCAGGATTCTTCTCAAAAAAATCTCGTATGCTCATTTATGTTTACAAATCCTCTTTCCGGGGAACTTGTTACAGGCTACGCATTCAATTTTGACGGAAAAACCTTTATTTTTAAGGCCGACATTCCGGAATTTGTTTCAAATCTTTCTACAGGAACTCAAATTTCCTGCGCCTCATTAAAATTGAGCGAAGAAATCAAGACAGTCCGCTCTCTTGTAAGAGAAAATGCCGCAGAAATGCTGCTGGAGCTTGTATAAATCATGAGCATTCAGGGTAAAACTGCTAAATTTTTTTGTGAAAACTGTGGCGCAGAAGTTCCAAGAAACGCAAAAGTCTGCCGTCATTGCGGAAGATTTTTTTCGAGCGTCCGCTGCCCTCAGTGCGGAAAAACAGGAACCCCGGAACAATTTAAAAACGGCTGCCCTGAATGTGGTTATACAGTAGAAAATTCTGCAAAAAAGCAAAACCTGCCAAAAGAAAAAAAAGCATCTGTTTTTTCAAAATTTGCCTTAAAAAAAGCAATTAATTCGTTTAACCAGACAAAAAAAAATGATGCAAAGCATTCACAATCAGAAGATTCTCTTCCGGCATGGATTTTTGTGGTAATGGTCTGCATTATTATTGCAATGATTTTTCTATTCTTTTTTTAATATTGCAAAGTTAGTAATTGACAAGCATAAGAAATTCTGATTTAATAATTAAATCCATTTAATGCCCGGATGGCGGAATTGGCAGACGCGCTAGGTTCAGGTCCTAGTGTTCGCAAGGACATAGGGGTTCAAGTCCCCTTTCGGGCAACCTTTCTTTTATAAAAATCCAGACAAAAAAGATTTATTTTTTATTTTCAGGCGCATCTTTGCAGTAAAAATGCTTTTTACTGCAAAGACCAGGCTTTTCGGGGTTCCGCGTCGCGCGCTTCATTGGCACTAAAGTGCCAACGCCTTCGGCGCCCCTGCAATCCTTTGCGCGGTAAAACTCAGCATTTACCCTCTCAAATCGATTAATTTCTGGTTTATTACTGCAATTTTTTTGTAAAGCTCAAAATAATCAATGTATTCATTTCCGGCTTTATTCTGTTCAGGCTGCAGAACCTTGGCTTTTAAAATTTCATTTGCATTATTCAATCCAGAATTTTTTATTGTCTGAGCATATTCTTCATTAAGTTCTGCTGTCCAGCCCATAATCTGAGGTTTTGCAAAAGTATGATTCTTTTTTATTAAGGCAATCTGATACATTTTTTTACCGTAAAACTCTTCAAGCGCATTCCTGAATTTTCTGTCTTTGCTGAATTCAAGAACACATTTTAAAACACTACCTTTTAATTCAAAATGGCACAAAGAAGAACTGTCCAAGAATGTTTTTCCAGCATCGCTGTTAAAAAAGTCTTTTATAGAACTTTCACTTTCATTAAAAATATATTCATATTCACTTCCCCACAAAGAAGCACTCAGACTTTCACGCCTGCGCTGATTTGTAACAGGAAAAATAAAAGCCTTTTTAAGCTGAATTCCCTTTATAAGTTCCTTATTTAAAAGTGAAATAAATTCATTTTCTTCAACTTTTTCGTACATAACAACAGAAGCAATTTCTTCAAAAGATTCAACTCCAAGACTCAAGGTTGAAGCAAACTCAAGACGAGGCAAAGGATTAAATCCTGCAGTATAAATTACAGGAAGTTTTGATTTCTGAATTGCCCTGCTGAACATTTCTATTTCCGCAAGATGACTTACAAACTGCCCGCCGTTAGTTTTTTCAAACTTAAAGACTGCACGATAAATAACAGGAATATTGCATTCGCTGCGCCTGTCAAAAGAAGAATTTTCATCTGACTTTTCTTCATTTTGACTGTCAGATTGTATATTTTTATATACAGTTTGGGTAATTTTATCTGTATTTACGGCAACCTTATTGTTACAGATTCCGCAGCGATGTTCACAATCTGGCTTACAAACGGGAGTTAAGATTTCCTTTAAGTTATTTTCCCATTCTTTTTTATAAAAATTTTTTGAAGGTCCTAAACTGACATCATCCCACGGAAGTTTTTCGTCTAATGAACGTTCCCTTAAAATTTCACCTTTTACGTCATATCCGGCTTCTGCAAAAGCTTCTTCCCACAAAGGAACGTCCTGCCTTAAATGATCTTCCCAGGCATCGAGCCGCACACCCTTTTTATAGGCGTTGTAAATAACCATGCCGGCACGCCTGTCTCCACGGCTGCACAGAGCTTCTATATAACTTGTCGAAACGTCGTGAGTTCCTGTTTTAAATTTTCCTCTCGGAAGATTATTGCGGATATATTTTAATTTTCTTGCACTTTCTTCCGGGCTTATCTGCCTTACCCACTGATAAGGCGTATGAGGTTTTGGAATAAAGGTTCCCACATTTACATGACACTGAATTCCAGTCCTTACCTGTAAATCAAGCATAAAATCTACAATTACTTTTTCTTCAGTTTTTTCTTCCGTTTCCGGAAATGGAAGCCCGACCATAAAATAAAATTTTGCCTTATTCCAGCCGTTTTTTTTGGCTTCGTTTATCAATTCAACCAGATGCTGGGCATAAACTTCTTTATTCAACCTCAACTGCCAGGCTTCATCTGGAGTTTCTACGGCAAAAGTAAGTCCAGATTTTCTAATTTCGCTAAGTTCTTCCAGAAGCGGAAATGTAAAACTATTTACTTTTAACGACGGCAGCTGAAAAGAAATATTACGCGAACGATATTTCTGGTTTAATTCCTTTAATAAGCCTCCAATATCCGGGTAATCGGCACTGGAAAGGCTCGTCAAGGAAATTTCCTTATAGCCGGCTAAATTAACAAGTTTATCAACGTAATCAAAAATAGCTTTTTTAGGGCGGGCACGCTGAGGACGGTAATAAATTCCTGCATGACAGAAACGGCAGCCGTTGGGACAGCCACGCATAATTTCAACAACTCCGTGTTCCTGCACGGTTTTTATATTTGGAAGCGGTAAAAAAGATTCAATTATTTCGTCTTTGTCAAAATTTTCATAGACAGCACGACGGGCAATTTCGTGTCCGCATTTTTCAATGCTCATGTCTTCTGTCCATACATTCGGACAGCGGGCAAATTCTTCTAAAAGCTCTTTTCTGCTTGCACCGTTTTTTTTCATTCCGGCAAGTTTTTCTATGAGTTCAAACATGCCGCCTTCTGCTTCTCCAATAAAGACAGCGTCAAAAAAAACACCAAAGGGAGCAGGATTTGTAGCACCAACCCCACCTGCAATTACAATCGGATCTTTGTCCGTTCTTTCACTTTTTAAAAGAGGAATTCCGCCGTTTTCGAGAACTCCCAGGGCGCCTGTAATTCCAAGTTCGTAGCCGATGGAAATTCCAATCATATCGACTTTATTTAATGGCATTCCGGTTTCGAGCGTATACAAAGGTGTCTGTGTTTTCTTTAAGAGTTCTTCAAAATCTTTTTCGGGACAAAAAACACGTTCACAACGGACAGAACTTTTTTTATTTAATCCCTGGTAAATAATTTTTATTGCCTGATTTGACATTCCGATTTCGTAAGTATCTGGAAATGCAATTGCAAAATTAAATAACAGTTCACCGTCTGTATGCGGTTTTATAATTGAACCGAATTCTCCGCCAATATAGGCAGCAGGATTTTTTACACCAATCAGGGCAGAGCCGAATTTTTCGACAGGATTTACAAGATTCTTCATAAAAAAAAATAAAAAAAATTAAAATTCAAACTTGTGGCAGCGCACGCTCATTACAATTCCAATGCAAAGCATTGCAGTCCATAAAGAAGAGCCGCCATAAGATAAAAACAAAAGTGGAATTCCTGTAATCGGCATAATTCCCATGACCATTCCAACATTTACAATAAAATGAAAGAAAAACATGGCAAGAATTCCAGTAACAATATAATAGCCGAACTCATTGTTTGTACCACGCATAATGTAAAGCATCCGGATTAAAATTCCAAAATACAAAACAAAGACAAACATGCAGCCCGTAAAGCCTAATTCTTCTGCAAGGATGCTGAAAATAAAGTCCGTACTCTGCTCTGGCAAAAAGCGGTAATGACTTTGAGTTCCACGCAGAAAGCCCTGCCCGCTCAAATTTCCAGAACCAATTGCAATCTTAGACTGAATAATATTCCACCCGGCTCCACGGGGATCTGAATCAGGATTTATAAAAACAATCAGACGTTTTATCTGATAATCTTTTAACACTTTTCCCGCAACCTTTGAAAGAATAAGGGCTACACAAACAATTCCTGCAAAATATGCAATCCAGTAAAAATATTTGTTCTCCGGGAAAAAATATTTTCCAATTAAACCAATAAGACAGATTGCGCCTGTCGTTACGATAACCAAAAGGCTTAGCTTTTCACTGACAAGGATATTTATAAGTTTATAATTTACACGGGCAATTTCGCTTTGATAAATCGGTAAAACTGCAAAAATTATGGCAAGCATTCCGCCTGCAAAAATCATGAAAATATAACGCAAAGGAAGGTCTGCAACAAAGCACATTATTAAAAAAATAGGAATGTAAACCATTGCAGTTCCAAGATCAGGTTGAAGAAGGATTAAACCTGTAGGAAGCAAAAAAATTCCAAGCGAGACTAAAAACCTTTTCCGCGCATTTTCATTTTTTGATTTTGACAGATACCAGGCCAGAAAAAGAATATAAATAATCTTGCAGAATTCCGAAGGCTGAATTCCAAAATTTCCAAAACCAAGCCAGGAACGAGCCCCGTTTACATATTTTCCAAAAATCCTTGTATAAATAAGGATAAAAGCTAAAAACGCATACAGATAAGGAACATAACGTGTAAGCCTGCGGTAATCTGTAAATGTCATTACAATCATTAAGACAAGACCGATTCCAGCCCAGATAATCTGCTTTATATATTCTTTTGAAACCAGAACACCTTCAGAATTAATTCCTGAAGAATAAATGAACATAATTCCTAAAAAAACAAGAAACAGAACACTTATAATCAAAAAAAAGTCAAAAGCCTGATATATTTTTGTCTTCATCAATTACTCCTGTCTGGTTTGTGTTTTTACAAGATATTTAAATCCCAATGTCGAAACAGATTCATCAAATGTCTGATTTGCAAGAATTCCCTGAAAAATAATATTAGTACAATACGGTGCCCACCATTCCCAGTCGTTTACGGCTTCAACAATAACAGAAACTACATACTGTTCTTCAACAGGTGCATCAAAAGGTCCATAAGCTACCATCCAGGAATGCCAGTGGTTTTTCTTTGCCCCGTTTACTTCCGCAGTACCGGTTTTTCCGGCAAGCTGAAAGCGTTTGTTTCCCATCGGGTACTGTGCAGTTCCGTCTGTAACCATATAACGTAAATCATTCTGAACTTCTTTCCAGACTGCACTGTCAATATTTGATTCCCGCAAAATCTGAGGTTTTATTTCTTCAATTACTGCATTTGTTGCAGGATCCCTGATTTCTTTTAAAAGATGAGGTTTATATATTTTTCCTTCGTTACAAACCATAGCAACCATGTTTGCAATGTGCATCGGTGTTACGAGTGTATATCCCTGACCAATAGCCATATTCATGGTGTCGCCGTCTTTCCAGGTTTCGTGATAGCGCCTCTCTTTCCATTGACTTGTAGGAACAAAGCCTGAAGACTGAACCGGTAAATCAATGCCAAGACTTTCGCCAAACCCAAATTCTTTTGCATAACTTGCTATCTTATCAACACCAAGATTGTCGCGGCCAACGATCCAGAAATAAATGTCGCAGGACTGTGCAAGGGCATTTTTTAAATCAAGGTAGCCGTGTCCCGGGTATTTTTTATGACAGTTAAAAGTCTGGTTTCCGTGAACAATTTTTCCGATACATTCAATTTTTTTATCAGCAGGAACTGCATTTTCTGCAAGAATTGCCGTTGTCATAATAGTTTTAAAAGTTGAAGCCGGAGGATAAACAGCGTTTACAGCTCGATTCAGCAACGGATTATTCGGGCTTGTCGCAAGTTTTGCGTATTCACTTGCAGAATCGTCTGAGTTAAAAATATTCTGGTCATAATAAGGATAGCTGACCATTGCAAGAACTTCACCATTAGAAGGACGCAGGACAACAGCCGCACCTACACGATTTCCAAGAGCCTGTTCTGCAAGTTTTTGAATTCTTGAATCAATTGTAAGAACAAGATTTTTTCCCGGTTCTGGAGGTTCGATTATAGGTTCATCAGAAATGATATGCCCCCGGGCATCAACAGTTCTGCTTTCACGCCCGTCTTTTCCCTGCAGATAAAGATCATATTGTTTTTCGATTCCGGTTTTTCCTACAACAGAATTTGCTTTATAGCCCTGATTGTACATTACATTGAATTCATCTTTTGTAATGTCGCCGACATAACCAATTACATGGCTTATTGAACCTGTTTCAACATAGTTTCTGATTGGTTTTGAACGCCAGCTTACGCCAGGTAAATCCGTAATATTTTCGGCAATATTGGAAATTACCGCAAAGGGAACGTTTATTCGGATTTCAATTGCTTTAAAAGATGAACGCATTTTAGGAGGAATTTTTTTATCAATATAATTCTTTGAAATTCCTAAATAGCCTGCCAGTCTTGAAACAACAGTATCATAATATCCGGAAGGAATTTCTCCAGGCGTCAGATCGACGGCAAAAGAATCAGTGTTAATGACAAGAGGAAGAGAAGCGTTACGGTCAAAAATTTCACCACGATTAGCAGGAATTGAGCGAACCTGACTCGAAATTGTCCTGGAACGCTGACGATAAGATTTTCCGTTAACAACCTGCAAAGTAAAAAGTTTTACGCTGTAAACAAAAAAAGTTCCTACCAAAATAAGCAGCAAAGAAATTACCTTAAGATTTTTTTTAAGGGCAGCTGCACTTTTTTCGTAACTGGAAAAAAAATCGTTATTGTAGTTAGCCATTTAACTAACCTTCTCCGGGTTTAAGAGAATCCCGTTTCTAAAAATATCCATAAATTTAAAGACAATAGGAGTCAGAATCGCATTAAATAGAAGTTCAAAAACAAAGGAAAAAGAAAACAGACTGTATTTAAAACTTACATTTGGATAAAACAAAAAAATAAGCCAGATAATAAAAGCCTTAAAAAGCGTAGCTAAAAACCCCAGCAAAACAGGAAAAAAAACACCGTTGATATTCAGACTTTTATTAAAAAGTCCGGCAACATAGCCAAAAATCGTACGAATAAGGCAGTTAAATCCAAATGGAACGGCACTAAAAAAATCAAGAAAAAGCCCGCTTGCAAAGCCCGCAGAAACTCCAAAAAGCCGGCCATTATGCAGACTAAAATAAAGCGAAACTAAAAGAATAAAATCAGGAATTGCAGGAAGAAAAGTAATATTTGACAGAATTGCCGTTTCAAAAAGAGCAAAACCGAGAAAAAAAAGACAGGCAAAAACAAAGGATTTCATTATTTTTTTTCTCCCACAAAAGACGGATTTTCTTCCTTTAAATCCGTAACAATTACAGTTTCCAGCCTTGAAAAATCTATAACAGGCGTAATTTCAATATTCAGTGAGGCATCATAATCAACAACCGAAATTTTAGAAATTGTACCAACAGGAATATCAGGCGAATAATTTTCACTTTCACCTGATGTTACGACAATATCCCCAAAATTCAATTCTGAAAGAACACGCTTTTTTATATACTTCATCTGTAACGGCTGTTCTGCGTTTCCGCTTCCAAAAACAAGACCAATATCACGCGTATTTTGAATTCTTGAAGAAACAGAACAGTTTAAGTCATAAACAGGCATAACAAGACTTGTTCCAAATCCTACTGTAACAACCTTGCCGACAAGTCCCACTGTTCCATTTTGAACGGCAACAACCGGCATTCCTTTTTTTATTCCATTACGGCTTCCTTTGTTTATGGT
>CAVEBK010000034.1:0-10559 GCA_963613915.1 uncultured Collinsella sp. | reverse complement strand
GATTACGACCGATTATCTGTGCCGGGAAATTTTTCTGCTCAATGTGAGTTGAAAATTCCAGCTGTTCTCTTAAGCGCTCATTTTCCTTTCTGATTTCGGTATTATTTCTCTGTAAGAATTCATAGTTTTTTAATTTTTCTTTTAACACAAGATTTTCTTCACGCAAATCCTTTAATTCTGAAACAGCAGTAAAAACACCGGAAATTCCATCCGAAACAGAAAATACAGCCTTTTGCAAAGAACTTACGACAGAAAACCCGAGCTTCTGAAAATTAATTACAAAACCACCGCCACTAAAAGCAAGCATTGTGCCGGAAAAAAAGAGAAAAATAATAAAAACAAATTCAGATAAGGTAAATGAAAAAGAACGGCGCGCCATTATCTTTAGTCATTAATATTATTGTAAACCATGCGGCCTGTAGACATATCCTTAAAAAGGTCAAATGCCTGACCTGCTCCCAAAGCAACACATTCAAGAGGATTTTCAACGAGAATTACAGGAACCCCGGTTTCTTTAGAAATGAGTTTTGGTAAGCCCTTTAACATACTTCCGCCACCAGTCATTACAATTCCGCGTTCTACAATATCTGCTGCAAGTTCTGGAGGGGTGCTTCCAAGAGTGTGTTTTACTTCATCAACAACTTTCTGAACAGGTTCTTTTAATGATTCACGAATTTCAAGAGAATCTATTTCAAGACGGCGTGGCAAACCGGTAATTGCATCAGTTCCGCGGATTTCCATTTTTTCGTTTGTGCCACCGTCAATTTCTGCATTTCCAATTTGAATTTTTATTCTTTCTGCAGACTGCTGTCCGATTTTTAAATTTGAAACCTGCAGAATATGCTTTACAATTGCTTCGTCAAATTTATCGCCACCAACACGAATCGAATTTGTAACAACCATACCACCAAGAGAAATAACAGAAACTTCTGTAGTTCCACCGCCGATATCACAAACCATGTGTCCTGCAGGTTCATTGATAGGAATTTTTGCACCAATGGCAGCGGCAAGGGACTCTTCAATAACGTCAACTTCTTTTGCACCGGCTTTTAAGGCTGCTTCAATTACAGCATGGCGTTCAACCTGGGTTACGCATGAAGGAATTCCAATCTTCATTCTTGTAGATTTAAACAACTGATGATGAGGAATTACTTTAGCAATAAAATAGCGGATCATTTTTTCTGTGCTGTCAATATCTGCAATTACACCGTCTGCAAGAGGCCTGATTGCGACAATGTTACCAGGAGTTTTCCAGAGCATTCTTTTAGCTTCAGCTCCGACAGCAACAACCCTTTTTGTTCCTTTTTCAACAGCAACAACAGAAGGCTCATCAACAACAATGCCCTTACCGCGCACATAAATCAATGTATTACAAGTTCCAAGATCAATTCCAATATCAGTTGAAAAACGGTCAAAAAATGACATTTTTTCCTCCCTAATCCACTTTTTTATTTATATTCAGCAAGTTTTTTTAATGATTCCGGATGATTAGCCTGTATCTTTAATGCTTTACGCCAAAATGAACGCGCTTTTATAATATCACCCATATTTTCATATATTACACCAAGACCGCAAAGAGCGTCAGCAGAATTTTCATTTTTTTCTAAAATTATTTCAAATTCCTTTTTTGCTTCTTCAAAGTTTTTGCTTTCTGTGTAGATTTTTCCAAGTAAGAGATGACTTTTATCCGTAATTCTTTCTTCCTTACAGTCTTTTGAAATTCTATACAGATATTGTTCAGCAGCCTGTGACTGTCCGGCGTTATAATACTGCTCTGCAATTGACAAAAGCAGAAGATCGCTTTCCCGTGTTAAAAGAGCTTTAGTAAAAGCTTCAATGCTTTCTACTGTCATTCCAAGCGAAGCATAACTTAAGCCAAGGTATTCAGGAATGTCGTCGGACTTATAGCCGTCTTTTAAAGCACGGTTTAAATATAAAACTGCGAGGTCTGAATAATAATAATAGTTTGAAGCTGAATTTTTATAAAAATAAGCTTTTCCAAGCATGTATTCAAGCTGAGGAATTAAATTTGCCCTTGCATTCTGAAGGGCTAAGCGCAGGTTTAATATGGATTCATCTAAAAGATTAAGAGTGTTTGCAGGCTGTGTATCAGAAATTGCAAGATAAAAGGCGGAATAGCCGCGATATGTCAAGGCACGGTTGTTAAAAGGCTTGTTTTTTAGAACTTCACCAGAAATTTCATAAACGTTCTGGTAATTATAAGCATTCCATTCCTTAGCAACATGGGTAAGGGAATTTCCTTTATAAACATGAACATCAATCAGGTGACAGAAAAAAATCGTCACTGCCGACAAACAGCAGATTACAACAAAAAGAATAATCAAATTTCTTACAAAATTACTCTTTCGTCTGGCTGTTCCCCTCGGCAATATATTGAATTTCATCTACCCACCACAAAATCGTCAAAAAAAAAAACAGAAAAGAAAATAAGCCGGGTTCTGTCCTGTTCAAAAAAAATAAAAATTTTTCTTAAACGCATAACCATCTATCCGAAACTTCTGTCACCAAAAGCCTTTAGCAGTCTACCCGTGGTTTAATAAGAGCCGGAAACTCAAAACCACTGCTTGACTTTGCTCCAAATGAGGTTTGTCCTGCCATAAACATTGCTGCTTACGCGGTGAGCTCTTGCCTCACCTTTGCACCCTTACCTGTTGCCAGGCGGTTTATTTTCTGTGACACTTTCTGTCAGAAAACGGGTTATGCAAAAAATTACAACTACCGTCTTCTGCCCTGTTATTACCAGGCATTTTTTCCGGTGGAGCCCGGACTTTCCTCACCTTTACTTTTTTTCATTAAAAAGCAAAAGCACGGTTATATCTTTTCTGTATAATTTAAAATTAAAAAACAGGAATGTAAAATTCCTGCTTTAGTTTCAGTTATTCTTCAAAAGTGATTGATTTTTCTTCTCCATCATCAAGAGAATCATCATCAAGTTCTTCCGAATCTTCATCGTACTCATCACTGAACTCATCATCAAAGTCAGCCAGAGTACCAGTTTCGTCCATTGCAAGGTAGTCTTCTGCTTCTTCGCCTTCTGCAACTTCTTCGTAGAAAAGAATACGGCTGCAATACGGACAGAAAAGGATTTTTTCACCTTCATGAACTTCGTTTGCAAACTGTGCAGGAAGAATCATGTGACAACCTGTACAAACACCATTCTTTACAGCAACAATACCTTCGCTGTTGCGCTGAATAATTCTCTGGAATTTGTAAACAATTTCGCTGTCAAGTCCAGGAGTAATCTGAGCTTCCTGAGCTTCAAGTTCTTTTATCTGATTTTCGTATTCGCTGACTTCACCCTGCAGTTTTGCCTTATTAGCATTAAGATCAGTTTCCTGAGCTTTAATCATTTCTTCATCAAGACGAAGTTTTTCGTTCAATTCTTCACGCTGTTTTTCTTTCCGCTGAAGTTCACTGCGGATTCCAGCTTCTTTCGCAGAAGCCTCGTTAATCTGTTTTTCAAGAGCTTCGTATTCACGGTGAGTTGAAATGCTGTCCATTCCCTTTTCACCAGCTTCTCTTGATTTTTCAGCTTCATCAAGTTCAAGCTGAAGCTGTGCTACTTCTGCCTTTACACCTTCGTAAACTGAACTTGTTTCCAAGAATTCTTTTTGAAGGCGAACAAGGAGTTCATCCTGAGTAGAAAGCTGTTTTGGAGAATCTTGAATTTTTGCCATAAGACTGTATTTTTCAGCAAGAATATCCTGCAAAGCCTTAAGCTTATCAAAAACTTCTGTTACTGCCATTTAATATCCCCTAGGTAATTAGTCGTACCATTATATATAATTAACTTTTTTATGTCTATCAAATCAAAACTGCTCAAAATCAGGCGGATTAAGATTCAATATAATCGCGAAGTCCGGTTGCCCTTCTTGGATGACGAAGTCTTCTCAAAGCCTTTGCTTCAATCTGACGGATACGTTCACGGGTAACATTAAAGTACAATCCAACCTCTTCGAGTGTAAGACTGTAACCGTCATCAAGACCAAAACGCATCTTTAATACTTCCTGCTCTCTGACCGGCAAAGAAGAAAGAACTTCGCGCAGCTGATTCTGCAGCATTTTGTATGCAGTCTGGTTTGCAGGATTTTCAACTTCCTTATCTTCGATAAAGTCTCCAAGCTGACTGTCTTCTTCCTCGCCAATTGGAGTTTCGAGGGAAATCGGTTCACGGGCAACGTTTTTAACCTGCTTTACACGGGCAACCGGCCAGCCGAGCTGCTGTGCAATTTCTTCATCGTTTGGCTCACGACCTAACTTCTGCATAAGCTGACGGCTTTCGCGCACAACCTTGTTAATCTGCTCAATCATGTGAACAGGAACACGGATTGTACGTGCCTGATCAGAAATCGAACGTGTAATTGCCTGACGAATCCACCATGTTGCGTAAGTAGAAAATTTATATCCCTTGCGGTATTCAAATTTTTCTACTGCCTTGATTAAACCGATGTTTCCTTCCTGAACAAGGTCAAAGAACTGCAGGCCACGGTTTGTATATTTTTTTGCAATAGAAACAACGAGACGAAGGTTTGCATTGATAAGCTTATTCTTTGCTTTTTCCATCATGCGTTTGCCGCGCTCAATTTCTTTTGCCTTTGTAAGGATTTCTTCAACGCTGTTTTCAAAATCATATTCCATGTGACGAAGTTTACGGTCAATCTTTTGAATTTCCGTATAAACATCGCGGATTTCGTCACTGGACATTCCAAGTTCTTTTTCAAGTTTTAAAGCTTCAGAATGAATTGCAAGTTTGCGTCCAAGGCTTCTTAATTCAGAAGGACTTGAAATTCTCAATTCCTTCATCTTTTTTTCCTGCTTATGACGGAAGTCTTCGATTTTTTCTGTTGCGTCTTCAAACTTTCCGCTGAATTTTTCAATTTCTTCAGATTGAATTTCAATCTTTTTTAATTCAGGCAGAATCTTTGCACTTAATTCAACTAACTGAGGATTCTGGAAAATTTCTGCAGACTGTTCAGCTTCAAACAAAGTCTTTTTAAGAGCCATGTACTGCTTCATCTCTGGCAGGATAGGCTTGATCCATTCAGAATAGCAGCTTTTTAAACGGCGTTTTTCTGCCATTTCTTCGTTAATTTCTTTTCTCGCCTTTCCAGGTTCGTGAGGATCAATTCTGGTAAAGGCTTTCTGGGCAACGGTAAAAAATTCAGGAATCATCATTCCGGAATCTTTAATAACACCCTTAATGATGTTTTCTCCGTCTTCCATTTCCTTTGAATATTTTACTTCTTCTTCTGCTGTAAGAAGTTTTTCTTTACCGATTTCGCGCAGATAAAGACGAATCGGGTCATCGACGTTGGAATCCTTATCGCTGTTTACGATATGAGCTTCTTCGTCGCCTTCTTCATCGTCTTCCAGGTCTTCGTCAGCTTCGTCATCTTCATCGAGAGTATCTTCTTCCATTACCTGAATGTTATTCTGAGTCAAAAGCTGGAGAACGCCTTCCATTTTTGGAGAATTTACAAAATCCTGGCCTAAAATTTCGTTAATTTCATCCCAGGAAATAATCTGTTTGTCTTTTGCATATTCAAGAAGTTTAATTACTACGGGATCGAGTTCCTGATCCATTTTGTACCTCTTATAAAAAACTAGAGTTCCTCTAAAAAATATTTTTTTTAGAAGATTTTTTACCAACTTTGCTAATTTTATTTAGCTTTCTCAAGTCTATCGATATTCATTTTTTCCTTCATTAAGGAATTTAACTCCGCCATCTGCTCGGGCGTTGTCGGATTATTCAGTTTTTTAAGACGCTCAAGAATATATTCTTTCTGTCTCTTTAAATCTTTTCCCTTTATTATTTCAATACTGTCTTTTACAATCTGTTCCGTATTTTTTGAATACTCCCCGGACATTACAGCTTCGGTAATAATTTGAACTAATTTGGGATTATCACAGTGTTCGCAGATTGAACTAAAGGAAAGATTTTTCTGCTGATATAAATCCTCCAGAATAACGAATAACTTTTTTGCTTCAAGAGATTCAAAAACATCCTCGTTTAATTCCCTGCGCATCAGTTCAAACTGATTAGTATCGGCAATAACTGCAATCAATGCCCTTAATTCCATTCCCTTTGGAATATCAGGAAATCCGGCATTTTCATGCGTTTCCGTTCGTTTTTCAAGTCGCCTGCGGGCTTCTTCTCGGTTGTTATAATCTCTAAGAACAGCCTGGTACGAAAGATTCAACTTCTGACAAAGCTGCTCTAAGCACGATTCTTTCTGAATGTCAGTTTGAAGCGAATCCACATATTGAAAAAACGCCATTGCAAATTGAGTTTTTCCGTCAGGTGTATCAACCTTATATTCATTCGCCAAAGATGAAAACAGATAATCGGAATCTATGATAGCATTGTTAACATCATTTATCAACGTATCAGCACCAAATTTCAATAAAATTTCTGAAGGGTCTTTTCCGCCAGTCAACCTTATTACTTTTACCGCCATTCCTTCTTTTCTGCAGGCAAGAATTGCCTTTAAGGTTGCAGCCTGTCCTGCACCATCTGAATCAAACGAAAGATAAACCGTAGAAATTCCATTCTCCCTGCTATACGCGTATCGCTTCAACTTTTGTATATGTTCCTGTGTAAAGGAAGTTCCACACGAAGCCACTGCATTTGTAATTCCAGCCTGATGATAGGCAATACAATCCATCGGCCCTTCGCAGATAATTGCAAAACCTTTTTCACCCATTGAACGTTTTGCAAGATTAAGGGCAAAAAGCGTATTTTTCTTTGAATAAATTATGGTTTCCGGAGAATTTATGTATTTTCGCTGAGATTCATCTGCCGGAGGAATTACTCTTCCGCTAAGGGCAACGCAATCCCCGCGCTCATCAAAAATCGGAATCATAAACCTGTCAGAAAAAAGAGAAAGATCTTTATAGTTTTTTGAAAATAAACCGGATTTTTCGAGTAATTCTTCGCTGAAATTTTTAGAAAGAAGGAATTTTTTGAGCCAGTATCTGTCCGCCGGAGAATAACCGAATTTGAATTTTTCGATTATGTCGTCACTAATTCCACGCGTTTTTATATAGGAAAGAGCTTTTTTGCCAGGCGGCGTCTGGGTAAGCATATAATTGAACATTGAACTTAAACGGTTATAAAGGGATTTTAAGTCATCCTTTGTATGATCAGCCTTGTATTCAACATTTCCGTTTTCTTCATACTGAATTACAATACCGAATTTTTTTGCTAAAAGTTCAACTGCTTCCGGAAAAGAAACTTTTTCAATTTCCTGAATGAATTTTATTGCAGAAGCACCGCCTGCATGACAGCCAAAACAATAATAGGCATTTTTTTCCGGGATTACATGGAACGAGGCTGTTTTTTCGCCATGAAAAGGACAACAGCCCCAAAAGTCAGAACCGCGTTTATCAAGTTTTACATATTCGCCAACGACAGAAACAATATCCGCTGCTCTTTTTACGCTTTCAATTGAATCCTGTGAAATAAAACCAGCCATTATTTAGAAGATGCCGCCTTTTTTGTTTTAAATTGAATTCCAGCCTTTGTATGTGAACTGAAATTTTTTGAAAAAGTATGACTTCCGCGATTTTCGTCAGTCAAAGTAAAGTAATAATAATCGGTTTGTGGAGGATTTGCAGCAGCTTTTAAGGCAACAAGTCCCGGATTGGAAATCGGTCCCGGAGGAAGCCCTGCCCATTTATAAGTATTGTACGGAGAATCAATTTTTAAATCTTCGTACGTAATTACATCTGGATGCGGTTTTCCAAGAATTTCCGTAATAATATATTCAATGGTTGCGCAGGAATAAAGCCCGATATTCTGCGAAAGCCTGTTTTTAAAAACAGAAGCAATGAGAGGAGCTTCGGAAGCAACCCTGTATTCTCTTTCTACAACAGAAGCAAGAACTACAGTTTCGTAATAATCTGAAACCTTTTTTCCTTCAAACTGAGGAATTTCCTGAATTTTATCAAAAAAATTATCTGCCATAATCTTTATAACTTCCAAAGCAGACATCTTTGGAGTAAAAAAATAAGTATCAGGAAACAAAAAACCTTCAAAACTGGAACCCGGAATCTGATATTTCTGCAAAAGGGAATAATTTCTGGAAGCAAGCATAAAATCCTGCTTTGGGCAGACACCTTTTTCGTCAAGGATTTCTGCAATTTTAGAAATTGTAAGCCCTTCCTGAAAAACTGTTTTTATATATTCCTGCTGGCCTGATTCAAGTTCAGAAAGAATCTGGGAAATCTGCATTCCAGCATTTAAATTATAAACTCCGGATTTTAGTGAATATCGCTCAGAACGGCCTGAAAGAAAAGGAAATCTTGAAGCAAGATAAAAAAACTTTTCTGAACGGATTAAATTATCATTTTTCAAGATTGAAGCAATTTTTTTTGTACTTGTTCCGGAAGGAATTTCTACGCGGACATTTTCATTTGTCTTTGAAAGAGAAAGAGGAACGTAAAATTCAACCAAAAATGTACAAACCAGGACAAGGGCAATTAAAGCAAAAAAACTAATCAGATATTTTTTTACGGAAGTCTTTTTCATAAATCCTCAATTTTTAAAGTTATTTTTTAGCGGAAAAGTTTTTCAACTTCTTCCATCGGAAGAACGTCATAAATATAAAGTTCAAGATCGCGGGCAAATTTTTCTAAACCTCTTGGAACGGAAGTCTGATTCTGCCTGAAAAATTTTGCAAGAAGCTCAATTTCAGTTTCTGAAAAAGTATAACCCAGACCTTCTTTTTTTTCTGAAGAATTATCTTTTTCTGAAATTTTATAAAAACTCATTTTTGATTTTTTCCAGTATTTTTTATTAAAAGAATATAAGCATATATACAAAAAAGAACAATAAAAAAAGCCTTAAGAATTAACTTAAGGCTTTACATTTTTTTGGGGAGTGAAGGATTCGAACCTACGAAGCACTAGGCAGCAGATTTACAGTCTGTCCCCTTTGACCACTCGGGAAACTCCCCTTTCAATAAAAAAAAGCTGCCTGAAGGACTCGGACCCTCGACCCCGAGATTACAAATCACGTGCTCTACCAACTGAGCTAAGGCAGCATTTATTTTATTTATCTTTGTGAGTTACTTAGTAACCCGCGCGATGTGTTTATATACTAGCAAAGACGTAAAAATGTGTCAACAGCTAATTATTAATTTTTTTAATTTTTTTTCACTTTTTTTTTATTTTTTTTCTGCAAAGTCCGGACGGAGCTTTTCGCCACCATTAATGTAAATATGTTTTACACTGGAATTCCGGTTCAGATATGCTGTAACAAGAACGCGAATCATTTTTTCAGGGCTGCCTTCTATTTCTACTTCCTGGCTGCAAAACAAAGGAACGTTAGAAACATCGATTCCACAGTCTCCGCCACGACGCAATGCTGCTGCAGGATTCATTACGGTTAAATCTTTAGTTAATGTAAAATGAATTGAAACAATATTTTCAGGCCGAACATTATTTTCTGCAAAAAGTTTTGAGCACATTTCTATTACGCTTTTTGTAACTGATTCTTTTGTGTTTTCAGCTCCGGCTGCTCCACGGATTCCATATAATCTTAAGTCTTTTGTCTGATTTTCCATTTATTTTGTCTCCAAATGTTATTTTTTTAAGCACAAGGGATAGTAGTAGCGCGCGAAGCGCGTTCCGTAGCGTAAGCGAAGGAATGAAGCGTAAGCGGAACTACGGATAGCCCGGTTCTAAACGGGCGTTCTGCGCACGTTTAGAATGTGCCCGAATTCTTTTATTTTAAATCTTTTAATGCCTTAAAAAATTCTGAAGCATTTTCGTTTGTAAGAAGATTGTTTAATTCCGGATACTGACGCAGAAGTTCTGCAATTTTTGAAAGCTGCTTTACAGAACTTTCGTCCTGCATTATTTTCTGTGCCTGCTGTTCAGAAAGTTCCTTAAGTTTTGAATCTACTTCTTTCTGGAAATTCTGATAGGAATTTTTTGCAAAATTATAAAGATTTAAATCCGGAACAACGGCTTTTTTTAAGGAAACTTCCTGAATGCTGACAAATTCGTATTTTGAATCAAGATTCAGTTTTTGAATCATTAAAGGAACATCGTAGGAAGCAATTACTGTATTTTCGTTTAAATCGATTATGTACTGGCTGAGTTCACGCGAAATTTTATCTGCAGTTTTCTGTAAAAAGTTTTCTAAGGATTCTTCTGTCGTAACATTCTGGGTTTCTACAAGTTCTATAAGTTTTTCTGGTTTTAATTTTAGGAAAAGTTCAAAGTCAAAATTGTAAGAAAAATCAGGCTCACCTTTTACAAATGAAGCATAGATTTTTGCTGAAGGAAGTTCGCCCGTAAAAGATTCATTAAAAAGTTTTTCTTCTTTGTCAAAAATATAGATTTCTGCGTTCTTTGGAATTACTTTTTCCCATCGCCAGCAGAATTTACCGTTTTCCAGAAGAGATTTGTAAACTCCGGAAGTTTTAGAAACCATTACGCCGTATTTTCCGACAGGAATTTTAAAACTTACAAATCCAAGATAAAAAACAAATCCGGCAAATAAAAGAATTATTATTATACTTGCAATGACC
>CAVEBK010000033.1:0-24985 GCA_963613915.1 uncultured Collinsella sp. | reverse complement strand
CGTCCGAAGGCGCGCAAGCAATCAAGCATAACAACCGTATTTCGGATTTTTCTGCGTCTTGCCTGCAACCTATCTACTTAACTACCGTTTGTTAGTTTATCATATTTTCGTTAAATTCTATTACATTCGGCTGATTCGGGTCATGTTCTCCGAGCATTTTTTCCATCCAGCACATACTGTACCAGCGGTTAAATTTATGTCCGCATTTATTAAAAATTCCTACCATTCGGTAGCCCATTTTTTCATGAAAGCGAACGCTTGCACGCGTTAAATATTCGTCTTCAACGTCGGCATAGGTAATGCACGCATAAACATTTAAAATGTTCTGTTTTGCAAGAATTTCTTCCAATTTTTGCAATAAAATACGCCCAATTCCCATTTTTCTGCATTCTTTTTGAACATAAATAGAAGTTTCTATTGCCCAGTCATAAGCTGCACGACCTTTAAAAGGCCCTGCATACGCATATCCAAGAATTTTTCCATCTGCAAGTGCAACAATATATGGATATTTTTTTAATGTTTTTTCAATTCTGGCTGTAAATTCTTCCAGAGTTGGAGTCTGTATTTCAAAAGTAATGGCAGTGTTTTCTACATAATATTTATAAATTGCAAGAAGTTCTGCCGCGTTTTCCGGTTTTGCAGCCTTTATTTCTATTTTGCATTCTTTATTCATAAATAATTCTCCCAAAGCCACACAAAAAAAACTACCAGTCGGTAATCTCCGAAATAATTTTTTCTATATCAACTTTTTCACAGTCTGCCGTAATATCTTCTAATTTTCCATATCTCAAATACCACAAATAGCACTTAATTTTTGCAGCATCTACACCAAGCATTTGAGAAACTGCCTGTTTATAACATGCAAGCTGATTAAAATATATTTGCGTCTCAATTTTCCTGTTTGTTTTATAATCCACGATTGCATAATTTCCGTCATCGGTTTTAAAAACAAGGTCGATTGTTCCGCTAATCAAACGTCCGCAGACAAGGCTTTTAAATTCATATTCAGCCTTTTTCCATGTTGAATTCTGAACTTTTTTTCCAAATTCAGATTCAAAAAATTTATCGCGCATTTTTTCACAAATCTGCTCAACTTTTTTTACCAGAGTTTTTGAATTTTCAAGTCCGACAATATCTTTATTTTTATACGGAATCTGATTTTTTATTCCTTTGACGGCAGCTTCCATATACGAATGGGCAATCGTTCCAAAATCATTGTTTTTAAAATCAGTTTTTTCCTTAAAAATTTCTTCCAGTTCTTTGTATTCATCTTCAGCACATTCGTGAATATTTTTTTCAGAAAAATCTTCCTGAACTTCGTAAAGTTTACTCGGCGAAATATAAGGCTTTTTAACTTCATCTTTTTTCAAAACTTCTGCATCTTTATACGGATTTGAAGATTCAAGTTCCTTAATAAATTCTTTTTTTGATTCAATCGTGTTTGCCCGCGAATTTTTTGAACTTACTTCGGCCCGGCTATAAAAAGGAATCTGTTCAATCTGAGTAAATGGAGAAATTTCGTTATTTAAAAGCTCTCCAGCTTCATTTGTCTGATTGTAAAAAGCAATAAGCGGCTGCAGAGTTTTTAAAATCGAATCACATTTTTTTGAACCGCCCGGAATAAATTCCATCGGATCCTTTTCTGCTTTATAACTTCCGCTCGTAATAAAGATTTCATCTTCCGCACGGGTGAGAGCAACGTAGGTAAGACGGCGCATTTCGGCAGATTCTTTTAATGAATTTTCTTCCTTTGTTATATCAAAAAAATAATTGTAAAGACTTTTCGATTTTAACTTATCAATATATTTTGGCGTATTAATCGTAATTCCATATTTATCGTTGTAAAATGCAGGAATTGTGCTCACTTCTTTAATTGAACCGCGCTGAATATCACAGACAAAGACTATTTTAAATTCAAGTCCCTTACTTTTGTGAATCGTCATAATATTAACGCCTTCAGACTTTTCGACAGGAACGTTAACTTCAACCTTTTGATTTTCGTCTTTAAACTCATAAAGAGAATCAACAAAACTCGCAGGATTCTGATTATTGTCATCTGCCTGGCGGGCAAATTCAAAAAGAAGATCGTACATTTTTTCGTACATTTTTACAGACAGATTCCACATTGTTTCGTAACGATAACCGCCTTCGTACCACAATTGAGAAACACTTTTGCAAAGGGAATTTTCTTTTAAATCTTCCTTAAATTTTTTATAAAATTTCTGTGCCCATTTAAAACGTTCTAAGGATTCGCCTTCAAGAACATTTTCTACAATGCCTTGTTCACCTGCATATTCAAACGGTTGTAAATGCAAAGAAATAACGGCCTGGGTTTCTGCAACAGACAAATTTACAAATGGTGAACTCAAGACTTTTGCATAAGCCATTTCATCATCAGAATAGACGCACAATTTAAAATATGCAGCAATGTCATTTACCGGACCGTCAGAAAAAATTCCTTTTAAACTTTCTGAATGATAAGGAATTCCGTGCTTTAACAGAGTTCTTTCAAAATTTGCCTGTGAAGCATAGGTTTTAAAAAGAATTGCCATATCAGAAAAATCATAACCGTCTGCGTGCTTTTCAAGGATTTTCTGAGCAACCCATTCAGTTTCCGCATTCGTTCCAACTAAAGCACCATTTGGAGCATCTGTTTCTTTATCATAAAACGCAAGATGAATTTTCTGTCCATCGTCGCCATTTTGTTTTACAGCTTCCAGCTTTTTTTCGTCTGCCAGAACTTTATGATAAACCGCTTCAAAATGAGGAATTCCAATTCCAGCCTTTTGAGAATTTTCATTATGAAAAACAGACGGAGGAAGCTGAGCTGTTAATAATTTTTTTCCTTCGTTTTTATAGAATTCTCCGCCAAAAATTGCATTAAAAGCTGCAATCAAAGTAGGGTGAGAACGGTGATTTGTAAACATCTGCAAATTGCCGTCCGCAAAATCTTTTGAAAGATTATTAAAAACTTCAACATCTGCCCCGCGGAATCTGTAAATGCTCTGTTTTTCGTCCCCAACAAAGAAGAGTTTTTCCGGTTCAAGTTCTTCAACAGACGGAACACCTTTTTCCTTACGTTCTTTTTTTTCTGCAAGTAAAAAAAGCATGTCGCGCTGATCTTTGTTATTGTCCTGGAATTCATCAATCATAATTGCTTTATACTTTTCTTTTTCCAGAGCACGAATTTCCGGATGATCGCGCAGAATGCAAAGTGCCATATTAGAAACGTCGGCAAAAGTAAGGCAATTTAAGCTGCGTTTTATGTCCATTACCATCTGCTGAAAATCTTCCAGCAGCGGAAAAAGTTCTTCCAAACAAGGAACACCATAAACAAAGTTTCCAAGTTCAATAATCACTGGCTGCAGGTTTTTAAAATTTTCTATATATTCACAAACAAGATTAGAAGCTTCGTCTTTTGCACGCGGTTTTGAAAAATTAAGTTTAGATATACTTTCAACATAATTTTTAATGTGGTCAAAATCGCCTGTTTTTATCTGCTCTAACGTCAGCTCATCACAAAAAATTTCCTGTGCAATCGATGCCATTCTTAAAAATTCTGCATAGGTTTTAGTTGTTTTGTTTCCTGTAAATTCAGAATCGTATCTGCAAATTCCACTTAATGCGTCCTGAATTCCTTCTGACGTTCTTTTCCATTCTTCCTGAACAACTTCGCACTGCCGCTCAAAATCCCCACGAAAATCAATTGGTTCTGCAATTTTTGAATGTTTCAGAATCGGCTGAATAAAAAGTTCGTCTGCAACTTTTTCGTAATCCTGAACTTTTAAAAATCTTTTTAACGAAGGATTATTTCTGTGTTCAAGCAGAAAGGGCAGGGCTTTTGCCTTTACCTGGGCTTCTACAATATCTTCATCCTGTACAAAATCCGGGCTTATTCCATAAAAACGACAGCCAAGTTTTGCAACTGAATTACAATAACTGTCCAGAGTTTTTATATTTGCCTTGTAAAAATTTGCGGCCTGTTCCTGTTCAGAATTTTTTAAAACATTGTAAATGCGCGACGACATTTCAACCGTAGCTTTTTTTGTAAATGTAAGCGTAAGAATTTCGTCAACATTAAAATGATGTTTCTGGATTAAATTTAAAAACCGCAAAGAAAGAACTGTTGTTTTTCCAGAACCAGCTCCCGCTGCAACAACTGTATTTTTGATTGAATCTATTGCCGCCTGCTGTTCTGGCAGCATTTTTTTTTCTGTACTCATAAAATTCTCCGTTAATCGTTATTCGTGTTTAGAAACGTTAAAAGTTTTTCTGCAAATTGAATTAAAATCGCAACCCATGCATTTTTCAAAATTCTGTACATTTGAATTCAAACTAAAATCTCCGGCCTGAATTTTCTGAACATAATTTTTTACACATTCCTGCATTTTAGAAACATTCACCATAAAATCGTCATAATCAGGAATTTCTTTGTTTACGCCCGACCGTCTTGCCATTGAATCTCCAAAAACCGGCACAATTTTCGAAGTTGAATCCAGCTTAAACGGAATAAAGGCTGCATTTTTGATTTTAATGTTTTCCTGCTGTTCAAGTAAAAAAACATAAGCCGGCATTTGAAAATCCATTAAATTCTGTTCTTCAAGAGGAATTTCTTCACCCGCTTCGTTTTTCTGCTGAGCATAATTTTCTTCATCAAAATAAAGATTTCCTGAAGGGATTGCAGATTTTGTATTTTTAAAATCAACTAAAAAATACTGACCGCTTTTCTTGCACTGCAAAAGACAGTCCAGACGACCTGAAAAAATATAATTTAATTCGCTGTCTATGTATCGCAGTTTTCCTTCTGTTTTTATTACGTCGCAGTCATTAAAAATCGTAGAAAAATAAACCACAAACTGATAAATCGTGTCATAAATTGATTTTTTTGTTGTCTTTAAAAGCTCTTTCTTTAAATAACAGTTTTTTTCGTTTCCTGTTCCGTTAGAAATAATTGCTTCATCAACTGCAGTTTTTAATATTTCAACATATTTTTCATCAAGTTTTTTTACATCACCTTCATCAACAGAAATTTCTATTGGCAGTTTATTCTCCAAAAGTTTCTGACAATAAATTTCCATAATTTTGTGATACAGATTTCCGCTTGCATACTGGTCAATTAAAACTGCAACGTCGTCTTTTTCTTTAAGATTCAGTTTATTAGAATCAAAAAGCCATTTACGCGGACAATCATAGAATTTTTTTAGTAAACTGGCAGAAACAAAAATCAATTCAGATTCACCATTTTTGTCCCTTTGTGCACCAAGAGAACTTACAACATCGCACGCTTTTTGTCCTTCAGAATCTTTTTTTTGCTGCAAATCAAACCAGTTATTAAAACTGTCCGACTGCGCCTGTGTAATCCGGGCAGGAAATTCAACTGAGTTTTCACCGCAAAACCAGTTGCGTTCTGCATTATAAAAATTATCTGGAAAAAGTTTTTCTTCGTCTGTTTCGTGCAAAAGGTTATTCACTTTTAAATAACTTACCGGCTGAGAATATCCGTCTAAAGTTCTTTCGGCACAAGTAAAGTAAGCAGGATTTTTTAAGCTGTTCAACTGATAAAGCTGAACAAATTTGTCGCTTACATTAGTTTCTTCCCGATTTAAAAGTTTACGACGCTTGCTTTCGTTTAAAAAAGAAAAATCCTTAAACAAAACACTGAGCGAACTCTGACTCGAATCAACAACAAAGTGGCAGTCAAACGGCGCGCAGGCAGCATTTTTATATTGATAAATCTGCACACCACCAGTTTTTGCCTGTTCAAGATATTTTGTTTTTCCGAGCTGTTCTATAAAAAAATTGAATGGAGAAGGAACTGCACAATTAAAATTCACTTCAAGGTCAATCAATTCTCCAAGGGTTGCAATGCAACGGCTAAGAATATTGTCAGCCTTTTCGCTGCAATCTGCCATTTCAAAAAAATTATTTCTAAATGCAAAATATGCTTTACGTACATCTGCAAAAGTCCGGGCACTAGCAAAATTCTTCAGGTGAAAATCTAATTTTTTATAAAAATTTTCAACTTCAAAATCCTTAAACTTAACGTCGGCAAAAGATTCAAGCCAGACATCTTTCTGCTCTTTTTTTTCAGAATCAAAAAAACTGCAAATACAATGATTTTCCATTCCAAATAAAATCAGTTTTTGAATAATCTGTCTGTCTTTCCACGGAAGTTCATTATTCAAAAGAAGATTTTTTATAGAATCAAAACTGTTTTTAGAATTATTGCATTCCTGAATCTGCGTAAAAAAACTACCGGCAGAAGTTTTACTCAAAGGACGCGAAAATCTTGCAACATGAGGAATTTCAAGCAGATCAAATTCGCGGTCAAGATAAGGTCCGTACAAATCCATATTTGGAACACTTACAGCCATCGCCTGCCAGTCAATTTTGTTTTCTTCGTGCATTTTGCGGACAACGCCGGCAACATTTTTTATTTCGATTCTTGCATTCTTAAAAAAATTAACTTCACCTTCGCCATTTTCTTTATCAGAAGGAACATTTATAAGCGTTATAAATTCTTTTGAAAATTCAAGAATTTTTTTATATTCTTCCCAGTCTGAATTTATTTCCGGAAAAAATACAAAATAATGCTTTCCGTTGTTTTTAAATGGAGGCTTTTCCCACGCAGGATCAAAAAAATTGAATTTATTTAAAAAACTGCTGTATTTTTCGTAAAGAACAAGCAGATCTTCATCTTCTTCATCTTTTGTGACGTCGCTTTTATCAAAATATTCTTTCCACAAAGCAAGTTTTGGCAGAATTGAAACAATCCAGTTTGTAAAACCGCCGGAACATTTTGCGTAATCAGGGCAGATTAAACTTTTAAAAAACGGATTTTCAGCATTTTCTGCAATTAAATTAGATGCAAAAATAAAACGCATCATCGAAGGAACAGAATTTTTATTCTGGTTTTCGCTGCGAACCGCTTCACCTTTAAATTTATCCCAGGCCAAAAAACGTTCCATAGCAACAGCCGAACAGTCAGTTACAAAAGTGGCACGGTCAGCCCACATAGAAGCCGCAATTTCCGTAGGAAAAACAAAAACCGCATCCTGATTTTTTATGTTTTCCTGCAAAGTTTTTTCGATAATATTCTGCATTTTCCCCTCTAAGCGTTTTACACAAAAATATAAACAATTATACTCCTTTTGCAGCGACAAATACTGTCGGACTAAAAAACTTTTCTGCTATTTTTTAATTTAAAAAGGGGAAGTCTCCCCTTACGGCCGCACTTTCGTTGCGTCCTATCCCCTCTGCGGGGACACCCCGCAACGCCCCGTTCAGAATTATAATCCGTGTACAAATTGCAAAAATCGTACTAGAATACATTTCAAGAAATTAATGTTCTGCAGTAAATGCAGAGTCATAAAATCAATTCATGGGGTATCGTATGAAAAAATTCATGGACGAAAACTTCCTCCTCGACACAAAAACAGCGCAGGAGCTTTTCAAGGCTTGCAAAGATGAACCTCTTTGGGACTATCACTGCCATCTTATTCCTTCTCAGATTGCTGAAAATAAGAAATTCAAAAATCTTACAGAAATCTGGCTTGGCGGCGACCACTACAAATGGCGCCAGATGAGAACTTACGGCATTACAGAAGACTACATTACAGGCGACAAACCTGATTATGAAAAATTCCTTAAATGGGCAGAAACAATCGAACATCTGATTGGAAACCCTCTCTACCACTGGACTCACCTTGAGCTTCAGCGCTATTTCGGCATTTACGAACCATTGACTGTTGAATCAGCTCCACGCATCTGGGAAAAAGCAAACGCAATGCTCCAGACAGAAGAACTTTCTGTAAAAGGAATTTTCGAAAAATTCCACGTTTATGCAGTTGGAACAACAGACGATCCAATCGATTCTCTTGAATACCACAAGGCAATCGCTGCAGGAACAGCACCAATCGGCAAGATTGAAACAAAGGTTCGCCCTTCTTACCGCCCGGACAAAGCATTAAACATCAACCTTCCTACCTACAAAGACTACATTGCAAAACTTTCAGAAGTTTCTGGAATCAACATTAAGACTTCAGACGATGTAATTGCAGCCCTTATCAAACGTCTCGACTACTTTATCGAAAACGGCTGCCGCGCTTCTGACCACGCTCTTGAATACCCGCCATGCAAGGTTGATTCAGATGCAAATATCGATGCAGTTTTAGCACGCGCTCTTAACGGCGAAGTAATTTCCGAAGCAGAAGCAGAAGCTTACAAAACAAAAGTTCTCGTAGCTCTCGGACGCGCATATGCACAGAAGGGAATTGTTCAGCAGTGGCACATGAATGCAATCCGCGACAACAACAAGGCAATGTTCGCAAAACTCGGTCCAGATACAGGATTCGACGGTTCACACGACAAGCCGGTTGCACAGAACCTTGCAGGACTTCTTTCTTTGATTGAAGCTGCAGGCGGAACACCAAAAACAATTCTTTACACACTCAATCCAAAAGATTATTACCCGATCGGAACAATCATGGGTTGTTTCCAGGGCGACGGAATCAAAGGCAAAATTCAGCTTGGTTCAGGCTGGTGGTTCTGCGATCACAAAGACGGAATGGAACAGCAGATTAAGGTTCTCGGCAACCTCGGCATGATTCCAGCATTTGTCGGAATGCTCACAGATTCACGCTCATTCCTTTCTTACTCACGCCACGAATACTTCAGAAGAATTCTCTGCAACGTAATCGGAACATGGGTAGAAAACGGTGAATATCCAGATGACATGGAAATGCTTACAAAAATCGTAAAAGACATTTCATTTGGAAACGCTCTCAACTATTTCGGTAAATAAACCGGAAGTATAAAAAAGGGCTGCTTTGATAAGGTCAAAACAGCCCTTTTTTTTATCTTCAACGCTTTTTAAGGCTTTATTCTTTCTTTTACTTCGTTTTCAATTTTTTCTTTAAATTTTATTAAAGATTCTTTTAGACCGAGTGTTTCAGATTTTGTAGAAAGCCAGAAGTGTATTTTTTCCCGGTTTTCATCATTTATTTTTCTAATCTGCTGCTGCAATTTTTCCAAATGAACAATAATCCTGTTTTCTTTTGCAAATTTTCTGACTTTTGTCATTAAATTAAGCGAGTAAACAACATCAACTGCAAAAACACCGTAAAAAAATCCAATTACCATGCAAAACGTAAGATGATTTGTAAACCAGGCAAGCCAGTTTAAAACCTTTGGATGAATTAAAAAATAATAAAGAGCACTCAGCAGATACCAGAAAACTGAATAAAGAGGGCAGACAATTCCCTGAATGTTTCCCCAGCATTTTGAATAATCCCAGAGTTTTATTTTCATTCCTTTTATAAAAATAAGGCCGGCAATATATTCAAAAACAGTAATGCACAGAGCCATTAAAACAAAAAGAACAATTTTTTGAATAATCAGATTTTCAATTCTGCTTACATCTATAAAACTCAGCAAAAACAGAATTATAAGACAAAAACCATAAAGAGGAAGATAAGGACCTATCAAAAAACCAGGATTTATCCATTTGTGGTCAGGATTGTTTTTACTAAAAAAACGACGCCATACAACTTCAATTCCCCAGCCTAAAATACTTCCTGCAAAAAACAAAAACTGAATTATTAAAAAAACGTTCATATATAAAAAATAAGAAAAAATCTGTTTTACTGCAATAAAAAAAAGCGCCACGAATGGCGCTAAAAAAGATTTATCGTGTACTTATTTTGCTCTTACAACTTCAATGTCAAATGCAATGTATGCACCACCAGGAATTACTCCAGGATATCCCTGATCGCCGTAAGCTAAATCAGAAGGAATAACGACCGTTCGTTTTTCTCCTAAAGACATGTCCTGAACCATAATGTCAAAACCAGGAATCATCTGTCCGCTGGCTGTAACAAATTCGAGTGGACCACGACCTTTTGACTGATCAAATACACGACCGTCAACTAAATATCCTTTGTAATCGCAGGCAACATTCTTGCGTCCGCCAATTTTAATTCCATTTCCTTCTTTTGTTGTTTTCCAGTAAATTCCGTTTGAATCAACTGCAAATCCAGGAAAAGCTTTTTCAACTTCTGCAATTTTTTTTGCATTTGCTGCTTTTTTAGCTTCTGCGGCTTTTGCTGCTACATCCGAAGCAAGTTTATCAAAATCAGCCTGAGTTGCTGTAAATTTCTTAGCTTTTTCTCCCTGACGAACGATAGTTATTTTTTCAATTTTGTCGCCCTGTTGAATTTTGTTTACAACTTTCTGACTATCCTCATTTACAACCTTACCAAAAATTGTGTGTTTTCCGTTAAGCCAGTCTGTTTGAACATGTGTAATAAAAAACTGTGAACCATTTGTTCCAGGACCTGCGTTTGCCATTGCCAGGTATCCAGGTTTGTCAAAAATCAAATCATCTCTGCATTCATCTGCAAAGCGATATCCAGGACCACCGCGACCAGTTCCTTCCGGGTCTCCGCCCTGAATCATAAAATCAGCAATTACACGATGAAATGTAAGTCCGTCGTAAAAATGTTTTCCGTTTGTTGCATCGAGAGTTCCTTCAGAAAGGCCAACAAAATTTGTTACAGTGAGCGGTGTTTTTTCGTAAAAAAGTTCAAGCTCAATTGTGCCCTTAGAAGTTTCCATAATGGCATAAAGTCCGTCTTTGTCCATTGTTTTACATCCTCCAAAACTAATTGTTAAAAAAGTAAAAATTGCTGCAAAAAGTCTATTTTTTTTCATCAAATTCTCCTGTCTAAAATTGAAGAGTAAACCAGTTGAATATTGCATCAATTCTGTTAGCCAGAGATTTTTGAATTCTGTCGCCTAAAAGCGGAATTGTTTTATGTTTTGCGTAAAGCACCATATAAACAATGTAAGAATCCCCATTGTCAATTACATCCATACTGATTTTTACATTTTCTGGATTTAGTGCTTTTACAAAAGCATAAGTCCAGCTTTCTGCATTTGTCAGAATAAACGAAACTTCTTTTTCGCTCTGAAAGTATTCAACTGAATAGACGCTTTTTCCAAATGAATTGTCTTCAAGAAAAGCAAATATTTTTAATCCGTCAGCCGAACCTTCCAGAACGTCTGGCATTGGTTCATTTTTTTCTTTTACTGAATTGCAGACATAAGCCTGATGATAAAGAGTTTCCCACTTCTGGTCTCCATTTGAAAAATACTGCATTCCTTTCATTTTAGAAATTGAACGCACAATTCTAGAAACAGTTTCCATCGAAAATTCAACATTTTCAGGATTTGAACTCTTTTTCTTTAATTCTTCCTTGCTTACCAGAAAAAGATTTTCAGAAACCATATTCGGCTTTGAAGAAGAATTCCAGCATTCAGCAGTTTTTTTTGCAAAAGGTGTGTCAGGAGTTAATGAAAGTTCAACATCTTCTTTAGATTGAATTATGTGCCGGATTGAACCTTTTTCATTCAATTCCGACAAAACTTCATCTTTTAAGACAGAAGATTGAACCTGAGCAGAAATTCCTGCATTTACAAAAAAAATTATGAGTGCAACCCAAAGTAAACTTTTTTTCATTAGAAAGTCTGACCTTTATAAATTACGCGAACCTGTTTATAAAGTCCTTCGCCTTCGCTGATTGTTTCTACATCCGGAATATCATTGAGAGTAGTGTGAATCAGACGGCGTTCAAAAGGATTCATTGGTTCAAGCAGAATTGATTTGCGTGTTGAACGAACTTTATCAGCTGTGTTGTATGCAAGGTGAACAAGGTTTTCTTCACGGCGAACACGGTAATTTTCTGTATCGAGGATTACGCGAATGTCTTCGCGACCAAGATGTCCAGCATAAACATTTGCAAGAAGCTGCAAAGCGTCAAGATTTTTACCACGACGGCCAATCAAAATTGAAGAAGCTGTTGATGTAAGTTTAATTCCAATTTTTTTGTCTTCGCGGAATGCAACTTCAACTGCAACGTCATAACCCATTTTTGTAATTGTTGAATTTACAAAATCAATAAGTTTCTGTTCAAATTCATCCTGAGCAAGTGGATTTGTAACAGCTTTTGAAGAAGGCTTTTCGTAAGAATTTTCGTTAACCTTGCTTACAGTTGTGTCATTTACAGGGGTTACACGAATCTTTACATATCCAGCCTTAAAAAGTGATTTTTTCTGAGCTTCAATAATTTCTACATCAAACTGATCGCGTTCAAGACCAAGTTCAGCGGCAGCCTTTTCAATGGCTTCCTTTTCAGTTTTTCCTTCAAATTCGTAATTCATTCTTTTTATCTCCAATAAGCAATAACTTTACTTTTTAATTTTTGCGTTAATGAACAACTGCTGTCCAAGCTGAATTAAGTTGCTGACTGTCCAATAAAGCAAAAGTCCAGACGGTGCATTATAGAACAGGAAGAAGAATAAAATCGGCATACCGTACATCATCATCTTCATCTGTGCAGCACTCTGTCCTGCAGCTGCAGTTCCACCATTCTGAGTAATTTTTCCAAACAAAAGCTGACTGATAACATAAATTACAGGCAAAAGTCTTATCTGATTTCCAAGGAAAGGAAGATTAAATCCAAGAGTTTTTACATGATCTCCAGAACTCAAATCGCTGATCCAGCCAGGAATAAAACTTGCACCACGGAATTCAAAATAGTTATTGAACAGATTGTACATTGCAAACAAAATTACAAACTGAGCAAGCATTGGCAGACAACCAGACATTGGGTTGTAACCAATTTCTTTGTAAAGCTTCATTGTCTGTTCGTTGAGTTTTTGTGGATTATCTCTGTATTTTTCCTGAATTTCCTGCATTTTTGGCTGTAAAGCCTGCATTTTTACAGTGCTCTTTGCAGTTTTTGCTGTAATAGGGAACATTGCAAATTTTAAAAGTGCAGTAAGAATAATGATTGAAACACCCCAGTTATGAACAAGTTTGTTTATCCATTCCAGGAAGAATTTTAAAATTACTTCAAGCCAGCTTAAAAAACCGCTCGTCTGAATACTGTTGTCAAAACGAACTCCGTCAAGTTTCCATACGTTGTTTTCCGGAACATTGTAAACCCGAAGATCTTTTTCGTTGCGTGGTCCAACATAGATGTAATAAGTATCGTTTGAACCACTTGCATCAACTGGAAGACGGCTCATAATTGCCTGGGCATCAGTCTTGTCTTTAAGTTCTGATTTTGAAGTATAAACGACTTTTTTATTCATTGAAGAATTATCTGCAGGGTAGGTGAGGACTTCAAAATATTTTCCTGCCATTGCAACCCAGTTCCAGTCTTTATCAAAAGATTTTGTCTGGTTTGTTCCCAGAATAACTCTTTTCTTTGATTTTCCGTCAAAAGTTACAAACTGACGGTTTTCGTATCTGTTTATTTTTGGATTGTAGAAAGGTCCCATCTGTGGAGATGTACGGATTGAATATGAACTTCCGTTTTCATCAAGTCCTTTAAAATTTTCTCCTGGAGCAACCGTAACATCAAGTTTAAATACATAATCGTCTGGATTAAAAGTATATGTTTTTACAAGAGTGAATTTTCCAGTTGAACCGTCTGCATTCTTTACTGAATATTCCCTAAAAAATCCGATTTTGTTTTCATCGATTTTTCTTGCATTAAAAATATCATTTACAATTGACTTTTCTGCATTTCCAAATGCAAGAGAAAAGGCTCTGTTATTTTCCGTTACGTTGTCAGCCATTTGAATATAACCGTTCGTATCAGAATCAATATGATTTTTTAATTCGTAACCAATTACATCGCCGCCACGATCTGTAAATGTTACTTTTACTTTTTCAGTTTCGATTGTGTAAGTTTTTTCAGTCTGATTTTGAGAATCTAAAGCAACAACTTTTTCCTCTTTTACAAAATCAACAGCAGTTTCTGAATTTTCGCTGGAATTTTCAGAAACTGCTTCAACATTAGAATTTTGTTTTTCTTGAACTGCAGGAGTCTGTTTTGGCAAAACATAAGACTGCAAAAAGAAAAATCCAATCAAAACAACAGACGAAAGTCCTATTGCCCACGCAGTATTTTTTTCCATTGTTTTCTCCGGAAATTTTAATAAAAAGTTACCTGAACTGTACAAAAAATATAAAAAAGATAATTGAATCTGTTGAATTTATTTTTTCGTGTATTCAACAAATTCAGTCGGCATTTTTATAATTTTTTTTAACAATTCTCTTTTAAAAATTTGATTAAGGAATTCTCCTGAGCAAAATTTAAGCAGAAAAATCAAAATGCAAGAGAAAACAAGAAATAACTGAATTATTTTTTATGGAACGGGATCATAACCACCCTTAAATAAAGGGTTGCATCGCAAAATTCTTTTTGTAGTAAGCCAGGAACCTTTTAAAGGACCATGCTTTTTTAAAGCCAGAAGCGCATATTCCGAACAGCTTGGATAATACCTGCAGCATTTCGGAAATAACGGTGAAATACATAATCTGTATACTTTTACAAAAAAACACAAAAATTTTACAAAGAAATTTCGCATTCTTTTAAAAGTCCAGCCTTTTTACATAATGTTTGAAATTGATCACACCGCGAGTGGAACGAATCTTTTTCGGCAGGCGGATACACTAAAAAAAGCATATCGTAGCCGGTGTTCAGGTATGATTTTAGATTTCGAAAGGTTTCTCTACTGAACCGCTTTGCACGGTTACGTTCAACAGCATTACCAAAACCACGGGGAAGAGGAAATCCAATTCGATTGAATTTCAAGCCATTCGGAAGAAAAAATAACTTTGCTCCGTAAATGCTTACTCTTTGCCCGTTTTTAAACAGATTCTTGATTTCTGAAGCGTTTTTTATACGTTCTTCCAACGTAAAACACTTAGATTCTGACAAGCCTGCTTTCATTGTTCAAAAAAGAATTAATACTTGTTCTTTTCGTCAGCTACAGAAAGTTTAGCACGACCCTTTGCACGACGACGAGCAAGAACAGCGCGTCCACCACGAGTTGCCATGCGAGCGCGGAATCCAAATTTTCTATTTCTTTTAACTTTACTTGGCTGGTATGTTCTTAACATGGAACATTCTCCTTATTTTACGGAATCTTTCGATCCCAAATTTTAAACAAAAATGTATAGTGCGATAGAATATAACAAATTTAATTATTATTGGTCAATATATAAAAAAGCCACTTCAAACAGACTCTCAAAATTGAATTTCTTAAAAATTCCAGGGCAGTTAGTTTTCTTTCAGCATATCGCTTTTTATAGAATCGAACATTTTTTGAATTTCTGGAGGCAAATTTGATTTTTTTCCAGTTTTTTCTTCAGATGATTTATATACAAATCCCTGTTTTTCTAATTCAATCTGTTCTTTTTCTAATTTTTTTTCTTCTTTTTCCCGGATTTTTTCTTCTTCAATTTTTTTATTAAATCCAGAAAGTTCAAAATTTGTGCCGGCAAGTTTAAAAGCAAGAGTATCAATTTTTAATTCAGGTGCTTTTAGACTAAAACCTTTTAAAATATATTTTTTATAGTTTCCAAGCATTTGAATCCATCCCGGATGATCTGCTTCTATAAGAAGAATTCCATTTTGCAAATCAACAACATGAGAATGACTTGCCATGTTTTTTCCAATGTTTGCACCGTTTATACTGTTTGATTTTATTGATTCAACTATTTGACGCCACAGTGAAAATACTTTTTTTCCTTCCTGAAGTCTTTGTGGATCTAGATTCTTTACAACGCGCAGAATCATGTCAGAAGCAGACATAAATTCATTATCATTCATTCCAGACACCTCCTTCAATCTTAAAAATCCTAGTACCTTCCCTCATATAGCGTTCGTAAGGTTCTCCAGGTAAAAAAGTACAGAATAACTGATCATATTCCGGCAAAAGCTGGGTAACAGACTGTCTTTTATCCGGATCAAGTTCAAGAAGAACATCGTCCATAAGCAAAATCGGTTTTTTCTGCGTTACGTTAGAATAAAAAATTGCCTGAGCGATTCTTAAAAGAATTGCTAAAAGTCTTCTCTGTCCAGTCGAAGCCGTCGAAGTAAAATCCGTTCCATTACGGATAAATTTTATTCTGTCCCTATGAGGTCCGCTCATTGTTGTCATAACGGCTTTATCAATTTCCCGTTTTGACTGCAAAATTTCCATGGCAAACTGAGGTTCTGGAACAATATTCAAACTGTCCTGAGATTTCCAGCTTGGTTCATATTTTATTGAAACGCCTTCAATTCCAGTTATTTTTTCGTAAAGTTTTCCAAAAATCTGATTAAACTGAAAAATTGCATCGCGCCTTTTTCTTTCAATTTCCAGACCATTATGAACAAGCTGAGAATCAAAAATTTCGAGCATTTCGTAATTTTTTTCTTTAAGGCATAAATTGCGGCTTTTTAAGATTTTTTTATAATTGCGGTTTGTGTCAATGTAAAAAATGTCATACATCGACAGACACTGATCAACAAAAAAACGACGGCGTTCTGGTTCACCAACAGCAAATTCAAGATCGTCATGACAAAAAAGAACACAAGGCATTGTGTTTATCAGTTCTTTTCTGTCTTTTATCCATTTGCCGTTTTTATCAATCTTCTTTTTTCCGTTTTCAAAAAAAATTGATATGTTTTCCGTAGTTCCGTTTTCTAAACGGTAAAGAGTCTTAATTGAAAAATCCGTAAAACCTTTTTTTGCAACTTCTGCATCCGCCCTTGTTCTGAAAGAATTTCCATAAGCAGAATAATAAATTGATTCGAGTAAGTTGCTTTTTCCCTGACCGTTTTCTCCGACAAAATAAACCTCTTTTGATAAAAGGTTTATTGTCGAATTCTGGAGATTTCTGTAATTAACGTAAGAAACTGAAAGTACAGGCATCTGCCTATTAAGCCATCTGCATTGGCATAATAATGTGGAAATAATCTTCTGCAGGATCCGGAAGCATTGTTACAGCCTTCATTTCTCCAGAAAATTCAAATTTGATTGTGTCTGCATCCATTACGCGCAATGGTTCTTCAATGTATTTATAATTCATTGCAATTGTAATTTCGTCACCAGCAAACTGACATGGAATTTCAACTTCAGCATCACCAGAATCTGATTCCTGAGAAGTTAAACGAAGAACTCCCGGACAAATGTTAAAGAAAATTCTTCCTGCTTTTTTATCAACCATGATTGCAGTTCTCTTAAGGGCTTCCTGCAAATCGCTTTTCTGAACTTTAAAATTACTTATCTGAGATTCTGGAATTACTCTCATATAATTCGGGAACTGTCCGTCAATCAAAGTTGAAGAAAGTTCATAATTCTGGAATCTGAAGAAAATCATTTTATCAACAATGGCAATAGAAATATTACCTTCGTCAGAAAGATGTCTTGCAACAATGTTTAAAACCTTTGGATGAACAATTGCCGACGGAAAATCAGAAATTCCTTCTGGAAATTCTTTTGAAGCATAAGCAAGGCGTCTTCCGTCTGTTGCAACAAGAATCAATTTATTGTCTCTTTTTTCAAAGAAAACCCCGTTCATAAAATATCTTGTTTCGTCTGCACTGACAGCAAAAGAAGTCTGTCCAATCATTTTTTTAATTTCTTTTGAAGGAATATCAAAGAACGGAACTTCTTCTGCAACCGGAAATTCTGGAAATTTATCCTGGGATGTACATTTTAACTGGAACTTGATTTTTTTAGTTGAATGACGGATTAATGCAACTGTCTGATTGTCTTTCTGCTGCAAATCAAAAACAATTTCGCCTTCATCAAGACCAGAAAGAATTCCTAAAAATTTATCACAGAAAACTGTAGTTGAACCTTCTTCTTCAATTTCAACTGGAATTTTTGTTTCAAAATTTACTTTTATGTCAGTTGCTTTAATTGTAAGCGTATTGTTCTGAGCAATAAAAAGAACATTAGAAAGAATAGAAACTGCACTTTTTGTTGAAATAATTTCCTGTGCAATTGAAATTTCGTTAATCATTGAATTTCTGTCAAAAGTAAATTTCATTTTTGGTCTCCAGCAGACTTATTTTTTATATCTTCTGCAACGCAGAAAAGTTTTTTTTTATTAAGAATTTCTTTTAGAAAAATATTTTTTATCTTTCTAAAGGATTTCTTTTTATGCTTATCAAATTCTAAATTTTAAATAAATTTAGTAACAGTAATAATAAGGGTTGTGAATTTGTTTATAACTATTCTAATTCTTTATTTTATAAAGAGATTTAAAGTTGATAACCTGGTGAGTTAAATTCACTTTAAATTCACAAATTCACAGGTTTCTTAGTTATCCACAGTAAATTCACACTATATTAGCACAAGATTAACAGTTTACACACTCCATTAAATTATTTTTTAAAATCTTTTGCAGCGCGGATCAGTAAATTGACAGTTGAATTCATTGATGAGTCAGTTTTTAAAAGGCTGTCAACTTTGTCGCGGGCATGCATGATTGTTGTGTGGTCTCTTCCACCAAATTCGTTTCCGATTTCTGTTGTTGAATATTCTGTAAGGGCACAGCAGATGTAGACTGAAATCTGGCGAGGAATTACAAATTTTCTGTCTTTCTTTTTGCTTTTTAAATCTGAAACAGAAACGTTGTAATGATCAGCAACAACTTTTTGAATGTTTTCTATTGTGATTGTTCCTGAATAAGGATCGTTGATTGTATCTCTGAGCTGGCTTTGTGCAATTTCGACGGTTAAATCTTTTCCAACTAATTCAGCAAAGCCAATCAGTTTTGTAATGCAGGCTTCTATATCGCGGACATTTGTCTGACAGTTTTTTGCAATGTATTCAACTACTTCCTGAGGAATTTCTTTATTTAAAAGTTCAAGTTTTTTTTGAATGATTGCAAGCCTGTTTTCGTAATTTGGAGGCTGAAGGTCTACATTTAAACCACGGCTAAAGCGTGAACTGATTCTTTCTGTAAAACCTTTTATTTCTTTTATAGGACGGTCGCTTGTAAATACGATTTGTCCGTTTCTGTCGTAAATTGAATTAAATGTATGAAAAAGTTCTTCCTGGGTTCCGTCTTTTCCTTCAAGAAATTGAATATCGTCAAGAAGAAGAACATCAAGGCTTCTGTATTTTTTCTTAAAAAGGTCGATTGTCTGATTTTTTAATGATGAAGTAAATTCGTTTGTAAAATTTTCTGCACTCAAATAGGCAATTTTCATTTTTTCGTTATTTGAATAAATGTAATTGCCAAGAGACTGCATAAGGTGAGTTTTTCCAAGACCAACTCCACCATAAATCAAAATAGGGTTGAATGCTTTTCCCGGATTTTTTGCAGCAGAAATAGAAGCATTGTAAGCGTACATACTGTTTTCGCCGGGAACAAAATTTTCAAAAGTAAAATCTTCTCGTAATTGAGGATGTTTTTTTAAAGTTTTCTGTTTTTCTTCCGTTTCTTTATTTGAATTTGAAACAGAAGAATTTGCAGTTTTTTGAATTTTTTCAGGTTCTTTTGTTTTTTCTTCTTCAATTTTTGGTTTTGCAACTGGAATTGAAGTTTTATTTTTTACAACGTGAACTAAAGTAATGTTCTGACCAGTCAATTCGTTGATTTTATCTTCGAGTTTTTTTACATAATTTTTGGAATTCATTTGAATCCACATAAATTCTGAAGAAACTGAGATTGTAATCTGCGAAAGAGTGTCTTCGACGTAGTCCATATTGAACCACAAAGTAAATTCATCCTGCTGGTTGTTTGCACTCATTTCGGCTTGTATTTGATTTAAGGCTTCGTCGAAAAAAGCCTTGTAATTCTGACTAGACATAGGTCTGATTATAATTCAACTTTACTTTTTTCTTCAATACAACTATAATTCGTACGGCTTTTAAAGCCGATTCTTGTCTTTGTATAAAAATCATAAAGTATATAATCATATAATATAAGGAATTAAAAATGGCTTCTTCTTATGATGCTGGTAGTATTCAAGTTTTAAAAGGACTTGAAGCCGTTCGTAAGCGTCCGGGTATGTATATTGGTTCTACTGGACCAAAAGGACTTCATCATCTTGTTTATGAAACGGTAGATAACTGTATCGATGAAGCAATGGCTGGTTTTTGTGACAGAATAGTTGTTGCACTGGAAAAAGACGATATTGTCCGTGTAGAAGATAATGGTCGTGGAATTCCTGTTGCCATTCATCCTACAGAAAAAATCAGTGCACTTGAACTTGTTCTTACTCGTCTGCATGCGGGCGGAAAATTTGATAAAAATTCCTATAAAGTTTCGGGCGGTTTGCACGGAGTTGGTGTTTCCTGTGTAAATGCTCTTTCTGACTGGCTTGAAGCAACTGTAAAAAGAGACGGACATATTTACCGTCAGAAATATGAAAAAGGAATTCCTGTTACAAAAGTTGAAACAATCGGGGATTCTGATGAACACGGAACTATAATCCGCTGGAAAGCTGACAAAACGATTTTTACTGTAACGACAACTTACGACTGGGACGTTTTAATGCAGCGCTTAAAGGAACTTGCATTTTTAAACAGTGGAATTGTTATTGTTTTTAGAGATGAACGCCTGGAAACTCCAAAAGAACAGATTTTAAAATACGAAGGTGGAATTGTTCATTACGTAAAAGAATTGAACGAAGCTGCCAAAAGTAAATTTTATTATCCTGAAGAACCAGTTTATATTACAGGCGAAAAAGACGGAGTCATAACTGAACTTGCTTTTCAGTACAACGATAAATATTCAGAAAATGTTTATACATACGTAAACGATATTCACACTGGTGACGGTGGAACTCATCTTGACGGTTTCCGTTCGGCACTTTTGTATGTTTTAAAAAAGGCTTTTGAATCAAACGAAAAACTAAAGAAAAAGCTCGACAAAGATGAAACCCTTACAGGAGACGATGTAAGGGCAGGGCTTGTTGCAGTTCTTTCGATGAAAGTTCCAGAGCCGGAATTTGTAGGACAGACAAAAGACAAACTCGGAAATCCTGAAGTTCGTGGAATTGTTGATTCTCTTGTAAAAGAAAAACTGACGATATTTTTTGAATTGAATCCTGCAGTTCT
Source organism: uncultured Collinsella sp. (assembly GCA_963613915.1). Lineage (GTDB taxonomy): Bacteria > Spirochaetota > Spirochaetia > Treponematales > Treponemataceae > Treponema_D. The sequence goes on along the minus strand of CAVEBK010000033.1, from coordinate 4,066 downwards.
TGAAAAAGTTCTTGAAAAATCAATCGGCGAAGCTGCTGCCAGAATTGCAGCCCGCAAAGCAAAGGAAAACACACGCAAAAAGACAGTTGGAGCTTCTTTTGTAAAGCCGGAAAAACTTTCGGACTGTTCAATTAAGGATAATCCTTCAATCTGTGAAGTTTACATTGTCGAAGGTGATTCTGCCGGTGGTTCTGCAAAGAAGGGAAGAGACTCAAAAACTCAGGCAATTCTTCCGTTGTGGGGAAAAATGCTCAACGTTGAAAAAGTTGATGCTTCTAAAGTAATTGGAAACGATAAACTTGATCCAGTAATAAAAACTTTGGGTGCCGGTTTTGGAAAAGATTTTAATATTTCTAAACTGCGCTACCACAAAATAATTATTATGGCCGATGCCGATGTTGACGGTTCTCATATTCGTACTTTGCTTTTAACTTTCTTTTTCAGATATATGCCGGAACTTATTACAAACGGTTATGTTTATCTTGCAATGCCTCCTTTGTTTAAAGTTCAGCTTGGAAAAAAAGAACCAGTCTACTGTTATTCAGATGCAGAGCGCGACGCTGCTTTGGCTGCCCTTGGAGATCAGAGGGAAAAGGCTGATGTTCAGCGTTATAAAGGTCTTGGTGAAATGGACGGTGAACAGCTTTGGGAAACAACAATGGATCCTGCAAGACGCAGAATGAGGGTTGTAACAATTCCTGATGCAGAAGCTGCAGATAGAATTTTTACGGTTTGCATGGGTGAAGAAGTTGAACCAAGACGCGAATTTATCGAGGCTAATTCAAGTTACGCAAATCTGGATATTTAGTTTAGAAGTGTTATTTTGAACTTGTTTTAGAATTTTCAGATGCTGAAACAAGTTCAGCATGACAGTTAAAATGCGCATGGCCTTAAATGCGTTAAGGATTGGAGTGGCGCGGAGCGTTAAAAAAGCGGGAAACCCGGTTTTTTAATGAAGCGGAAGCGGAACCACGGAAAGCCTGACCCGCGTTAGCGGGGAACGCCCTTTGATAGAGAAAATATTTTTAGGAATATAGAATGTTAGAACAGGAAAAAACTCCAGAAGGTGGAATTGTTATAAAAATTCCGATTGAAGATGAAGTAAAGCAGGCTTACATTGACTATTCAATGTCTGTAATTGTTCAGCGTGCATTGCCGGATGTTCGTGACGGTTTAAAGCCGGTTCACCGCAGAATTATGTATGCAATGGACAAACTGAATCTTTCGAGCGGTGGAAAAACTAAAAAATGTGCCACGATTGTTGGTGAAGTTTTGGGACATTATCACCCGCATGGAGATGCTTCTGTTTATGATGCTTTAGTTCGTCTTGGTCAGGATTTTGCCCAGAGATACACGACAGTAACTCCGCAGGGAAACTTTGGTACTATTGCCGGTGACCCTCCTGCTGCTTACCGTTATACCGAAGCAAAAATGTCTAAGATTACCGAAGAAATGACGGACGATATTAACAAAGAAACTGTTGATATGACGCCAAACTTTGATGATACGACAGTTGAACCGTCAGTTCTTCCTGCTAAATTTCCTTTCCTTCTTTGTAACGGTACGACAGGTATTGCTGTTGGTATGGCAACAAATATGCCGACTCACAACCTGAGGGAAGTTGCTGCTGCAATCAGTGCTTATATTGATAATCCTGAAATTTCGATAGATGAAATGATGAATTACATAAAAGGTCCGGATTTTCCGACTGGCGGTGTAATTTATGGTCGAGAAGGAATTAAAAAAGCTTACAGGACAGGACGCGGAAAAATTACAATCCGTTCAAAATTCAACATTGAAACTGACAAGCACGGACACGAAAAAATTGTATTTACGGAAGTTCCTTATGGCGTAAATACTACAAATATCATTAAGAGAATTAACGAATTAAAAGACAATAAAATTATTGAAGGAATTGCTGACGCAAACGACGAAACTTCTGACCGTGTTGGAATGAGGCTCGTTGTTGAATTAAAGAAAAATGCAATTACAAAGATTGTATTGAATCAGCTTTTTGCTAAAACTGACCTTCAGTCAAATTTTGGTGTAATCAATCTTGCACTTGTTCCTGTAAAAAAAGAAGGTGCTCTCAGATATGATGAGCCTCAGTTAAAGCTTCCTCAAATTTATCTTAAGCCGCAGGTTTTAAATTTAAAACAGCTTGTTGAATATTTTGTTGAACATCGTGACGAAGTAATTACCCGCAGAACGATTTATGATTTAAAAGTTGCAAAACACAAGATGAAGATTTTGCAGGCTTTGATTACAGCAATCAACAACATTGATGAAGTAATTAAAATCATAAAATCCAGCCGTGATACAGAAGAAGCAAAACTCAGACTTGAAGAAAGATTCAATTTTGATGATGAGCAGGCTCAGGCAATCGTTGATATGCCTCTCAAACGCCTTACTCATCTTCTTGTTGAAGATCTTGAAAATCAGATTAAGGAATTGCAGATTCTTATTGATCATCTGGAAGATCTGCTTGCTCATCACGAAAAAATCCGTCAGCTGATAAAAGACGAAACAAACGAACTTGCAGAAAAATATGGTGACGATCGCAAGACTGACATTGTTGCAGACGAAGTTGAGCAGATTAACACCGAAGATATGATAAAGGAAGAAGAAGTTGTTGTTCTGATTTCTAAAATGGGATATATAAAACGCGTTCCTCTTACGCAGTATAAGGCTCAGAGCCGTGGCGGAAAGGGAAGCATGAGCGCAAACCTTATTGAAGGCGATTATATTAACCAGATTTTTACGGCAACTACAAAATCTTATATTACGTTCTTTACGAATGCCGGAAAGGTTTACTGGATAAAAGTTCATGAAATTCCAGAAGCTAGCCGTTCAAGCCGTGGTTCAAGCGTTAAGACTTTGATTCAGCTTAGCCCGGATGAAGAAATTTCGACAATCGTAACGATGAAGAACTATTCTGATAATATGTACATCTTTATGGCAACTGCAAACGGTATTGTAAAGAAGTGTAAAACAACAGAATTTGCAAATGCTAAAACCCGTGGTGTTATTGGAATTAAACTTCATGACGGTGACCAGCTTGTTTCTGCCATGGCTACAAGTGGTTCAAGCGATGCAATGCTTATTACCCGTAAGGGACAGGCACTTAGGCTTGATGAAGAAAGTGTTCGTCCAATGGGAAGAGCAAGTTCCGGCGTAACAGGAATTCGTCTTGCTTCGGGAGATGAACTTGCGGCTGCGATTAGTGTTGAAGAAGGAAAAGATGCGCTTGTTATTACTGAAAAAGGTGTTGGTAAGCGTGTCGGATTTGATGAATTTGGAAAACACGGTCGCGGAACTGGCGGACAGAAAATTTTTGGAAACGTTGAAGGTAAGGGCGAAATTATTGGAGCCATTGCTGTTTCTGAAAAAGATGAAGTTATTTGTATGTCAGGTCAGGGAAAAACTTTAAGAGTTGCTGCTGCAACAATTTCGAAGCAGGGCAGGGCATCTTCTGGAACTCGTGTAATAAACATTGAAGAACCAGACTATGTTGTTGGTTTTGATAAAGTTGCAAGTGAAGAAGAAAAAGAATAAAATTATATTTGGTTAATTCTTTGTATTATAAGGAATTAACCAAAATGGTAAAAAATTGTATAATGACATTTCTTTTTATTTTGAATAGAATAATAACAAAATTGGGGATTTTTTTATTATTAAATGATCATTTTATGACTGAGTCATAACCGATCAAATGACCATCAGGTAAGCCAGAGATTGTATCTCTGGCTTTTTTTTTGCCCTGAAAATTTCGTAAAAAATAAATCTTTTGTGCCCAGGTTGTGGATAACTTGTTTAAAATTTTATCTTTGCAGCTGGTGAAATTTTTGCAAAATTCTAAATTCTTTTAATATAAGAAATTAGAATTTTGATGAATTTTAATTTCTTCCGCCAGTGATGTGGAAAGGTTGTGGATAACTTTTTATTGGGAATAGCGTTGTTTTTTTAATGTATATTTGAGCCACATAATCGCTAAAGTAATTTTTTTTAATGTCTGCAATTTATCAGGTGAATGGAAATTTAATTTTGAATATCGTCTGTTATATAG
>CAVEBK010000032.1:0-26162 GCA_963613915.1 uncultured Collinsella sp. | reverse complement strand
TCTTCGTCTGCATGAGCTTCTGCATCTTTTACCATGCGCTCAATTTCTTCCTTGCTCAAGCCTGAAGAAGAAGTAATCTGAATGTGCTGTTCTTTGCCTGTTCCCATATCCTTTGCAGAAACGTGAACAATGCCGTTTGCATCAATATCAAATGTAACTTCAATCTGTGGTACTCCGCGTGGAGCTGCAGGAATTCCGTCAAGGTTAAAGTTGCCCAAAGTCTTGTTTTCGCTTGCCATTTCGCGTTCACCCTGCAATACGTGAATTGTAACTGCAGTCTGTCCGTCGGCAGCGGTAGAGAAGATCTGGCTCTTCTTTGTAGGAATTGTCGTGTTTCTTGGAATGAGCTTTGTCATTACTCCGCCCATTGTTTCGATACCAAGAGAAAGTGGAGTTACATCGAGAAGAAGAACATCCTTTACGTCTCCTGCAAGAACACCGCCCTGGATTGCAGCGCCCATAGAAACTGCTTCATCCGGGTTGATTCCCTTTAATGGTTCCTTTCCAAAGAAATTCTTTACAACTTCCTGGAATTTCGGCATACGGGAAGAACCACCAATCAAAAGAACTTCGTTAATCTGGTCTTTTGTATATCCTGAATCTTTAAGAGCGTTCTGGCAAGGAATAAGAACTCTGTCCCAAAGGCTCTGTGTCATTCTTTCAAACTCTGCACGAGTCAAAGTCTTCTGCAAATGTTTTGGACCTGTTGCATCTGCTGTAATGAACGGCAGGTTGATGTCTGTTGTTGTCTGGTTAGAAAGAGCGATTTTTGCTTTTTCTGATTCGTCCTTAATACGCTGCATTGCCATCGGGTCTTTTGAAAGATCGATTCCAGTGTCAGCCTTGAAAGAATTTACGAGCCAGTCAGAAATTGCGTTATCCCAGTCTGCGCCACCAAGGTGAGTATCACCGTTTGTAGCCTTTACTTCAAATACGCCGTCTGCCATATCGAGGATAGTAACATCGAGTGTACCACCACCTTCGTCGATTACGGCAAGAACCTTTTCCTTGTTTTTGTCTTCCTTAAGACCGAATGCAAGTGCGGCTGCTGTAGGTTCGTTAATGATACGCTTTACGTTAAGACCGGCGATTGTACCGGCATCTTTTGTTGCCTGGCGCTGAGCGTCGTTAAAGTAAGCAGGAACTGTAATTACAGCGTCTGTTACAGGTTCACCAAGGTAATCTTCTGCAGTTTTCTTCATTTTCTGCAAGATGAATGCAGAAATTTCCTGTGGTGAATATTCCTTCTGCTGACCGTTGTCTGTTACAACAACTGCAACGTTTTCGCCCTTCTGAACGATTCCATAAGGAACACGTTTAATTTCGTCCTGAAGATCTGCATAGCGTTTACCGATAAGACGTTTTACTTCGTAAACTGTGTTTTTTGGATTTGTGATTGCCTGGTTTTTAGCAGACTGACCGACAATGCGTTCACCCTTTGCTGTAAAACCAACGATTGAAGGAGTAATTCTTCCACCTTCTGAATTCTGAATAACAGTTGCCTGTCCGTTTTCCATAACTGATACTTCTGAAGTCGTAGTACCAAGGTCAATACCAATAATCTTTCCCATATTTCAGCCTCCGAAGAACTGTTTTAAGTTCTTCATAAAATATATTTACAATTTTTTAAGCTTTTGGCTTTATAACCATCACCTTTGCATGACGGATTACTCTGTCTTTAAGCTTGTATCCTTTTAAATAAACCTGTAAAAGTTTTTCTTTTTTTACATCACCTTCCTGCATTCCAATTGCTTCGTGGAGTTCAGGATCAAAGTCGTCGCCCTCTTTTCCAAATGAAACAAGATTGTACTTGTTTTCGAGCATGCTTCCAAGTGATTTATTAATCATCTTAATTCCATCAACAATCGGCTTTGCTTCCTTAATGTCTTTTGCAGCATCAATCGTGCGGTCAAAATTATCAAGACTGTCAAGAAGGTCGTTCAAAAGACTTTCGTTTGCATAGGCTACAGCGTCTTCTTTCTGCTGAAGCATACGTTTGCGCCAGTTGTCGTTTTCTGCAGCCTTATAGAGTGCTTCGCTTTTCATCTGAGCAATCTGAGCTTCGAGTTCGGCGATTCTTTCTTCTGCAGTTTTTGGAGCGTCTTCAGGAGACTTTGTTTCTTCAGTTTTTTCTGAAGTTTCTGCAGCCTGTTCCTGAGCTTCCTTATTCTCTGTTTCTACAGTTTTTTCTTCTGTATCGTTCATTTCTTTGTCCATACCTAAAAATTAATAACTGCGGTCTTTAATCGTCAACAAAAAAAATTGATTTTTTTGAATTTTTATAAAAAAAAACTTCAAACAGCCTCTCACCGGAAAATCTAGCAGTATTTAAAATCAGGGCCGTCGCTTCCCATAAAGACTTTTACGCGGCTGTATTCCATAAAGGCGTTGTCAAAAAAGGACTGAATGTTCATTGCCTGACCGCTCAGAATTTCGTCGGGGTTATATGACATTTCAACTATTGATTCTTCACCTTCGCCGAAACACCGGCTTAAAGCACCGTTAAGACGAACAATGTTGCTTACAACTTCAAAAAGCTGCATTTTATTTTTTTCTTCATACTTAAAGCGCAAAAAATCAAGCTGAAGTTTTTCAATCTGTTTGTGATTAGTTTTGTATTCTTCCCAGTCACCGTCTAAGCCAAAGTGATTTAATTTCTGCCATTCATAAAAATCTTCAAAAAATTTTACAGGCGTAATCTTTAACGGAAACAAAACCGCAAGAAACCAGGTAACTGCCCTTCCATACGAATAAAAAGCACTGGCTGCCACAGCAACCGCCTTAGCCCGCTTTATGTCCTGGGTTGAAAAAGTTGCAGACGGTTTTGCTTCAATTTTTTTTCTGTCCGAAAGTTCTGCTTCAAGCTGAGGAAAATCAAGATGATTCGGATACAGGTTTACGGCAAAGTCGAGGCGCTCAAAAAAGGATTTTATGCGGTCATTTTTTTCAAAAGCAAAATCAAGGTCAAAACCAAAAACGAGCCCCAAAGTATTGAGCATCTGGGCACGTTTTGAATAAAATTTTTTGTCAAAAAGAAAAGCATCTCCCTTACTTTCGCCCTTTAACGGAATGTCAATCGTGCAGTTGAGTCTTGAACATTCACGGCAGACGTCCATATCAAGCATTTTTGCTTCCAGAGGAAGGGTTAAAAAAAGTTCAGGTGCATTTTTTTGAACTGCCTGCAGGAATTTTAAAAGCCGGCCTTTTGAATTTAAAATCTGTTCATCCTGCAGGGTGAACTCAGTAATTCCCTTTTCGCTGAATTGAGAAAGTGAAGATTCAAGCTGTTCTGTCTTAAAATTAAAAGTTTTTTCCATAAGTTATTCGTAAAAAAAATAAATCTGCAAAGCCGTCTGATAAGTTCATTCACACTGTCATTCTGAGCTCGTCTCAGAATCTCATGAACAAAAGATGCTGAACTAAAATTCAGCATGACAGTGTTTTTTAGACAACTTCCGGATTTATTTTTACAAAAACTTACAATAAATGAATTTCGTGAGATGCACAATCTTTTTTCATCTGTTCCGGCCAGATAGAAACCTGGGTTTCGCCGATGTGAGCTTTTCTTAAGAAGAACATACAGAGTCGGCTCTGTCCGATTCCTCCGCCCATTGTAAGGGCAAGTTCACCGTTTAACAGGCGTTTATGGAATTCAAGATTTTCGCGTTCCGTACAATTCCGTTCTTCAAGCTGAGCTTTTAAAGACTGTGGAGAAACACGGATTCCCATGGAAGAAAGTTCGTAAGAAGTCTGCAAAACAGAATTCCATACGAGTAAGTCGCCGTTAAGACCTCTGTGTCCGTCTCCAGTTTCGCTAATCCAGTCATCGTAGTCAGGAGCACGTCCGTCGTGGATTGTTCCGTCAGGAAGCTTTCCACCGATTCCAATAAGGAAGACAGCTCCATATTCCTTACAAACCTTATTTTCCCGCTCTTTTGGAGACAAATCAGGATACTGTTTCTGCAAATCGTCAGCATACACAAAATGAATTTCTTCCGGGAGAACAGGTTCAATCATGCTGTAGCGGTCATAAATAAAAAACTCTGTGCGTTTAAGACAGTCGTAAATCTTTTTTACAGTCTCTTTTAAGTACATTATTGTGCGGTCAAAATCGTTGATTGCAGCGCACCAGTCCCACTGATCAACATAAAGCGAATGAATATTGTCGAGTTCTTCGTCGGCACGGATTGCGTTCATATCAGTGTAAATGCCGAATCCCGGTTTTAAGCCCATTTCAGTTACTTTTACACGCTTCCATTTTGCAAGTGAATGAACAATTTCCATCTGAGCGTCGTTCATAGCCTTTACAGGGAATTTTACGGCACGTTCAACTCCGTTTAAGTCGTCGTTAAGGCCTTTTCCGCTTTCTACAAAAAGAGGAGCTGTTACGCGGGTAAGATTTAAGGCTGTCGAAAGCTGAAGCTGAAAAAAATCTTTTATTAAAACAATTGCGTGTTCGGTTTCTTTTTCTCCGAGCAGAGGCCTGTAGTTTTCTGGAAAAATCAAATTACTCATTTTTAGTCCTTGCGCACAAAAACGCAGAAATAATTTTATAGAATTTGCACAATTTTGAAAACAATCATTAAAAAGTGAATCAGTTGAATAGCAGCGTAAAAAATGTCATAATTTTCAACGCTTTTCATAATAACAAACGGATAACTCAAAATACCGCATTATCAACATAACTGGAGAAATAAGATGTACAGACCCGAACTGCTCAACTGTATTAAAGGTTACAGCGTAAAAAATTTTTCGCAGGATTTTATTGCCGGCATTATCGTCGGAATCGTAGCCCTGCCACTTTCAATTGCTTTTGCCATTGCTTCCGGCTGCAGCCCGGAAACAGGTCTTTATACGGCAATTATTGCAGGATTCTGCATTGCAGCGTTCGGAGGTTCAAGAGTTCAGATCGGAGGCCCGACAGGAGCTTTTACTGTAATCATTTATGCAATCGTAAATAATCCTCAGCTCGGATTTTCAGGACTCGCAACAGCAACAGTTTTAGCAGGAATCATGCTCATCCTTCTGGGAGCATTTAAGCTTGGCGGTCTTGTAAAATTCATTCCATATACAATCGTTGTCGGTTTTACAGCAGGAATTGCAGTAACAATTGCAACAGGACAGATCGGTGACTTTTTAGGACTTTCTCCACAGTTCCCGTTAACGGCATTCGGAACAGAATACACAAAAATGCCTGGCACTTTTGCCGGAAAAATCATTGTTTACGCTTCTTCGCTTGGAACAATCAACTGGTATTCATTTATAATGGCAGCCGTAAGCCTTGTAGCAATCTTCTTATGGCCAAAGGTAACAAAAAAAATTCCAGGAAGCCTTATCGTAATTATTGCAGCAACCTTGATTCACATTTTATTGAACAGAACTTTTGGATTTGAAACTGTTTTAATCGGCGACCGTTATAAAATTCCTTCTGGAATTCCTTCTCCAAAACTTCCAGCCCTCGATTTAACTACAATAAAAACAGTATTTCCTACTGCTGTTTCCATTGCAGTTCTTGCAGCAATTGAATCCCTTCTTTCTGCCGTAGTTGCAGACGGAATGATTGGTGCAAAGCACGATTCAAACAACGAACTTATAGGTCAGGGAATTGCAAACATTTTCAGCCCGCTTTTTGGCGGTTTGCCGGCAACTGGTGCAATTGCGCGCACAGCAACAAACATAAATAACGGCGGAAGAACTCCGGTTGCGGGAATGGTTCACGCTGTAGTCCTTCTTTTGATAATGATTTTCTTTGGAAAATACGTTGAATACATTCCAATGGCAGCACTTGCAGCAGTTTTAATGCAGGTTGCATGGAACATGGCAGGAATTCCTGCAATCCGTTCTCTTGTAAAAGGACAGAAATCTGATACGACAGTTCTTATCGTTACCTTCCTTCTGACTGTTTTTGTTGATTTGACCTATGCAATTGGTGTCGGCCTTATGTTTGCAGCCTTCTTCTTTATTAAAAAGATGGTTGAACTTTCAGAAGTTCAGTCTGGTTCAAGAACAGTAGTTGTAGGAATTAAAGGCAACGGAAGCGAAGAACAGATTGAACTTCCAAAAGGCGTTATGGTTTACGAAATTGACGGTCCGCTCTTCTTTGGAACTGTACGTAAATTTGAATTTGCAACAGAACGAGCAGGAGCCGAAGTAAAGGCAATAATTTTCAGAATGAGAAATACAATTTATCTCGACGCCGGCGGAATCCAGGCACTGTCTCAGGCAAAAAACGCCTGCGACCGCAAGGGAATAAAGATCATTCTTTCAGGAATCCACACCCAGCCTTACATGCTCTGCGAAAAAACAGGAATGGCAGACAAAATCGGCCGCGAAAATATTTTTGACAACATAGAAGCAGCTTTAGTTCGCGCAAGAGAAATTGCTGAAAAGTAAAAAAACGTAATAAAAAAGGAAAAGCAGGAAAATGTCACAAACAATCGAAAATTCTTTTGAATACACACTCGCAAAGGAACAGACAATAGTCTACATCTGGCGTTCAATCATGCAGGAATATGTTTATAAAACCAGGGATATGAAAAAGTTTTATGAGCAGGTAGAAGAAATTGTCCCTGTCCGCTCTGCATTTTTTACAAACTGGTTCAAAGGATTTGTTTCGGTTGCTTTTTTTGAATTTGACGAAGCAAAGGAATTCTACAAAGAAGCCTTTAAAAACGTAACCTTAGCAGAAGAATACACAGGCCGCTTTGTTCAGCAGGCATTTACCTTTTTTATGTACGTAAATGACAAAAAAACAGCACTCAAAGTCTGGGAATACGGAGTTTCTAAAAAAATGGTTGCTCCGCTCGACGAAACATTCTTTAAAAGTTTTAACGAAAAGGAACAGTTCTGGACTCAGTTTTCTCCAAAAATGTTTACGAACGACAAAAAAGCTGCAGAAGAATGTATAAAAGATTACAGCCCTAAAACTGCAGACAAATTAAAAAATTCAATTGAAAAGGCTGACTTTAAAAAATTCAAAACTGAAGTAAAAAACAAAGATATTGACACTCTCCGGGTTAGCGGAGTTTCTCCGCTTTATTTTGCAATTCAGACAAAGGCAACAATAAAAAGCGGAAGCGACGGCTACGCCCAGGGAATGGCAGATTTCAGGACAAGGCAGCTGCTTGCTGGATTCAATCTTGAAAGAGCCAGCCAGGAACAAAAAGAAGAAGCAGTTCTTACTGTCCGCCACAGCATGAAGCAGACATATCTTGAGTCAAATCTCGGAAAGCTTATGTTCAATGCATATTACTGCACGGATGAAGAAATTCCTGCAAAACTGAATGAACTCAACAAAATCATTTCCTTTATAATCGAAAATTCAGCAGATGTAGACGCATTCAAGGTTAATTCCGGGCTTTCCATGACGAACACAGCACTCTACCTTGCAGCAGAAACAGACGACGCAGAAGTTTCAAAAATGCTGATTTTAAAAGGTGCTAGAACAGACAAGGCAAACGGAAAGGCTGATTTTACATGTACCAAAAAAGATGGAACTAAAAAAACGACTTCTATTCCAAACACTTTTATTTACCGTCTTATAAGTTTCCACAGCTGGAATACGCTGGAAATGTTCTTAAAAGATTTTTCAAAAATTGCAAAACCTCAGATGACAGCAAGAACTGACTCTTCAAACATAACGCCACTCGTTTATCTGATAATGACGATGATTTACAGCGCGCAGAATGAAAAACAGTTTGAAGAAAACAAAAAAATCGTAAACGCCATTCTTCCTCTGTTTATAAATTGCGGCGCAAGTTTAGACCAGAATACAGCGTTTGGAACGGCAAAAGAACTTTTAGGTCTGTAAAAAATTGAAACACTTTTTTATGATTGCCGTTTTGTAACCTGCGTAACTATATTTAATTATAAGAGTAAAAACAGAATTTCTAATCTGCAAAAAGTATTTTACTGAGGTTACAAAAATTGAACGACAACAAAAATGAAGATCGCCTCGACCTTCCAAAAATCATAGAAAAGAACGTTTCAAATCCAGACGACGTTTACAGAATCGCAATACAGTTCCAGCAGATGATGATGATTTACGAAAGTGCAACAAAGCAGATCGAAACAAAGCTGGACATTTTAAATAAAGAAAACAAGGTTACAGGACGCCGCAATCCGATTGAAACAGTAAAAAGCAGGATAAAAAGTCCGCAAAGCATTGTCGGAAAACTCGAAAAAAAGAATCTGCCGGTAACTTTTGAATCGATGGCACAGAATTTAAGCGACATTGCCGGCGTTCGGGTAATCTGTCCTTACATTTCTGACATTTACAAGGTACGCGACATTCTCTTAAAGCAGCCGGACATTACTTTAGTTGAAGAAAAGGATTACATAAAAGAACCAAAAGAAAGCGGTTACAGGAGCCTTCATCTTGTTGTAGAAATTCCTGTCTATCTTTCGGAAGCTACACACAAGGTAAAGGTTGAAATTCAACTCAGGACAATCGCAATGGACTTCTGGGCAAGCCTTGAACACGAACTGCATTACAAGACTTCAACAAAAGTTCCTGAAAGTATACGCCGCGAACTCTTCCGTGTTGCAGAAACTATTGCAATGACCGACCGCGAAATGGAAGAAATTGCAATAGAACTGCAGCAGATGGACTAAGTTTTGGCTGTTGATTGAATTTTAGTCCTGCACAGCCTCGTGAATTGTTTTTCTAACCTCTCCTTCTGCACTGACCATCTTTGTAAAATATGATTTTACAGTCTGGTACAAAGGAGAAGCGCTTACATCAAAGCCAAAGATTTTTTCACTGCTCAAAAGAGGCTTTATTGTTTTTTCAATCTTTGATTCGTCCTTTTCTCCAAGGCAGATTCCGCTGAACGCAGTTTTTAATTCTGAAAGCAATGGATCCGGCGAAAGCTCAAAAGAAGAACCGTTATCGTCAAGAGCCATAAGGTACCTAAGCCACAGGGCAAACACGAGCGGAACAATTTTTAATTTGCCTGCATCAAGAGCGGGATTTGCCATATAAGCTTTTACGGTTTCACCGAATCTTACGGAAAGTTTCTGCGAAGTATCCGTTGCAATTCTCTGCGGAGTGTCCGGCATAAAAGGATTTGGAAGCCTTTTTTTTATTACTTCATCAATAAAATCTTCTGGATTTATGATTTTCGGGTCAACTACAACAGGCAGGCCTTCTTTATATCCTAAGGTTTCAACCATTTTTTTTAGGTCAGAATCTTTCATTTCGTCGCAGATCAGATTATAGCCCAGCAGACAGCCGGAAAGCGCGAGTGCCGTGTGCAGAGGGTTCAGGCAGGTGCAGACCTTCATTTTTTCTACCTTGTTTACGGTCTGTCTGTCTGTAAAATAAACTCCAGCTTTTTCCAGCGGAGGCCGTCCATTTGGAAATTTGTCTTCAATTACAAGATATTGCGGCTCTTCGGCATTTACAAAGGTAGCACAATAAGTGTTTCTTGAAGTTACAATCAGTTCAGTTTCTTCAAAGCCGTTATCTTTCAGCATTTGCGCAACTTTTGAATCCGGGCGCGGAGTAATTTTATCAATCATTGTCCACGGGAAGGAAATTTTAGATTCATCTTTTAAATAATCAACAAATTCTTTTGAAACAAAACCGTTTTTCTGCCAGTTTTCTGCAATCGTAAAAATTGCAGAAGAAAGTTTTTCACCGTTATGAGAACAGTTGTCCATAGAAACAATTGCTAAAGGGAGTTTTCCAGCATTAAAGCGTTCAAGCAAAAGCCGTGTAAGACGGGATAAAAACATCTGCGCCTTTTGAGGAGGATTTTTAAAGTCTTCTTCATATTTTCCAAGCAAACTTCCGTCAGGCAAAGTTAAGGCATATCCTTTTTCTGTGATTGTAAACGAAAGCATTTTAAGGCTTTGATTTTTGAATGCCTTTTCAAGAGTGTTCCAGTCTTCGCTGAATTCTGGAGAAACACAGACTGACTTTACAACAGAAGCTATGACTTCTTTTTCGATTGTTCCGTCAGCTTTTAAGGTGACACCAAGAGTTAAATTATCGTGCGGCTTAAAAAGTTTTTCTACAATTTCCGGGTCGTGACACTCGCCTGCTATAATTCCGCTTGTCATTAAGCCTTTGTTTAAAAGTCTTTGTGCCAGTCCTGCAGGAAAAATTCTGAAAATGTTTCCTGCCCCAAAATGAATCCATTCCGGCGCGTTTTTTGTATTTTCTGCAACTTTGCTGCAGTCAAATTCCGGAAGTTTGTAGCCGTTCCATTTAGAACGGTCTTTTAATTCTGCCAGGTTGAGTTTCATATTTTCCTCCAAAAAAAGCAGTGCACATACGGAATCAAGCAGAAAACGCTCCGTACGCAAACTCTAAACAAATTCTGCTAGATTTTTTTGTCTATAAAATATTCAGGATAAGCGCCAATCATTTTTGGCAAAAGGCTTTCCAGATTTTTCATATGTTTTTCGTCAATATTAAATGCTTCCTGTGAATTTCCTTCTTCAATTGCGTTAACTAACGCTGCATGCTCTTTTTCTACCAGCATGGAAATCCGCTCGGCATCGTAACTTAAAATTCTAATTCTGTAATCGTTTCCTGTATGAGAACTAACAACATCCCACAGCCAGTCATTGTTTGTTTCAGAATAAAAAAACTTATGGAGTTCATTGTCTTTTTCCATAAACATCTTTTTATCACCAGACAAAAGACTTGCCTGCTGTTCAAGAAGAATTGCCTTGAGCTTTGCTGCATAGATTTTCCGGATGTTTTCGTCGAGCTGCTTCATAAAAAGATGCAGAACTCCAAGTTCCGTAGTCAGTCTGAAAAAACGTTCCTGCTCAATTATCTCTTTATCCAGAAAAGAAACACGAGTCCCTTTCTGAGGATAAATATCAACGAGATTATCAAGCGACAACCGCAAAAGTGCGTCCCGGATTGGAGAGCGTGAAACGTTCATTTCTTCGGCGACATGATTAACGTTGAGTTCCTGCCCTGGTTTTAGTTCAAGTGTTAAGATTTTTTCTCTCAAAATTTTGTAAACTACGCTTTCCTGACTTTTCATTTTGCACTCACTTTTTTACATCTGCTAAATAAAAAATAAAAACCACAGATTTACATGGTTGAATCACAAACACTTTCCATTGGACATTGTTCTAGTTTTTTTTGTCTGCTTTGTCTATAGCTTCCAAAAGTCCCTGTATATACATTGCACCGAGTGCGCGGTCGTAGAGTCCGTAGCCAGGCATGCATTTTTCGCCCCAGATTGTGCGTCCGTGGTCAGGGCGGACAGGTCCGTCAAAACCAGTTTCGTATAAAGTTTTTACAGCTTCGTACATATCAAAACTTCCGTCAGACGAAAGATGAGCTGCTTCTTCAAAAACTCCTGGAGCAAAGTGATGAAGGTTTCTGATATGCGCAAAGTGAATTCTTCCTTTGCACGCTTTCATTATTTCTGGAATGTTGTTCTTTGGATTTGTTCCAAGACTTCCCATACAGAGAGTTATTCCGTTGTATTCTTTGTCTACTGCCTTCAGCATTTTTAAGATTGAATCTTTACCTGTAATAATGCGTGGCAGACCAAAAACAGGCCATGCAGGATCGTCCGGGTGAATAGCCATTTTCATGTCGTATTTTTCGCAGACTGGTCCGATTGCCTTTAAAAAGTAAACAAGATTTTCAAAAAGTTTTTCTGCGCTTACGTTTTTGTATGCTTCGAACAGTTCCTTTACTTTAGAAAGTCGCTCCGGCTCCCAGCCTGGCATTACAAAACCGTTTGAATTGTCTGTTGTTTTATCAAAAAAAGTCTGAGGATCAATTGAATCTACAACTTTCTGGTCATAAGCAAGAACGGTTGAACCGTCCGGCCGCATTTTTGCAAGGTCGGTGCGGGTCCAGTCAAAAACCGGCATAAAGTTGTAGCAGACCATGTGGATATTTTCTTCGCCAAGGGCAGCGAGCGATTTTATGTAGTTTTCGATATATTTGTCGCGGTCTGAGCTTCCGATTTTTATTGCATCGTGAACATTAACGCTTTCGATTCCAGAAATTTCAAGTCCTGAACGTTCTACAATTTCTTTCAGATTTTTTACACGGTCTCTTTTCCATTCTTCTCCGGCAGGAACATCGTACAAAGTTGTTATTACGCCTTTTACTCCGGGAATCTGACGGATCTGATCGAGAGTTACGGAATCAAAGCCAGGTCCATACCATCTTAATGTCATCTGCATAAAAATATCCTCGTTTTTACAATTTTTAATAAAGGCATATGCAAAGCAAGCATTGAATGATTTTTTTTACATATGCCCTAAATAGAATGTGAGGCTGCCTTAAACTTTTTCAGGCAGCCTCATTCAAAATCACACTGCGTATCCAAGAAGTTTTGGAAGGAAGAGTGAAACCTGAGGAACAAAAGTTACGAGCAGGAGTCCGGCAATCATTGTCAGATAGAACGGAACCATAGCTTTTGTCGTTTTTTCGATACTGATTTTTCCAACACCGCAGCCTACAAACAATGCAGAACCAACAGGAGGAGTACACAAACCGATTGCAAGGTTAAAGATAAGCATTACGCCAAACTGAACAAGGCTCATACCAGCAACGTCATGAACAACTGGTGCAAGAATCGGGGTTACGATCAAAATGAGCGGAGCCATATCCATGATACAGCCAAGCAGAAGCAGCATAACGTTAATCAAAAGAAGCAGAATAACCTTGTTTTCGCTGATTGTAAGAAGAGCTGTCGTAATGATTGTAGGAACCTTCAGAAGAGCAAGAAGATAGCCGAATCCGCCAGCTGCGGCAATCAGAGAAAATACCATTGCAAGTGTTTTTACAGTATTCATCAAAAGTTTTGGAAGCATAGAGATTTTCAATTCTTTATAAACGAATACAGAAATTATAAACGCATAAATACAGGCAATGGCAGCCGATTCTGTAGCTGTAAACCAGCCGGCAGTAACGCCTACAAGAATGATTACAGCAGTAAAAAGAGCAAGGATTGCATCAAAACAAATCTTTACAGCCTGTTTAAGCCCGATTTTTTCTCCTTTCGGATAATGGCGGATAATGCTCATAATTCCGCAGACAACCAGGAAGAGGATTCCGAGAGTAACGCCAGGAACAAGACCTGCCATGAAGAGAGCACCAACAGAAACTCCGCCGGCTGCAACAGAATAGATAATCATGTTGTGGCTTGGAGGAATTAAAACTCCCTGACAGGAAGTTGCTACTGTAACGGCAACAGAAAAGTCTTTGTCATATCCGCCCTTTACCATCATAGGAATTTCGATGGAACCGAGGGAAGAAACGTCTGCAACAGCCGAACCAGACAAATGTCCAAAGAACATGGAAGCAAGAACGTTTACATACGAAAGCCCGCCACGGAAACGGCCTACAATTGCATTTGCAGCCTGCAAAAGACGGTCAGAAATACCGCCGGCACCCATAATTTCTCCAGAAAGGATAAAGAACGGAATTGCCATAAGGCTGAACGAGTTAATGCTTTTTCCCATCTGCTGAATAAAAGCCATTAACGGAATGTGAACATAAACAAGTGTAATGCACGAAGAAACTGCAAGAGCAAATGTTACCGGCATTTTAATTAAAATAAATAAAACGAAAGTTCCGAGCAGAAGCCAGATTGCTATTGTTGGATCATACATTTGTCTCACCTCCTTCTGTAGTTACCGGAGTACCTTCTTCAGTACCGGCACGCATTTCTTCAATAATCTGCTGGTCAGTTTTTCCGTCTTCACCAGTTTCACCTTCAATTGCAAGATGGCGGAATCTCTTTAAGCCGAACAGGTCTGTAAGTGCAAAATAGATGATGAAGATTCCGGCAACAGGCATCATGCTGTATGCAGTTCCTGCAGGCCACTGTGTAGCTGGAAGTGTGCTTGACCATGTCATTTTTGCAAGCTTTATTCCATAATTTACAAGAATGTAGCCAAAGAAGATTGTTGCAAGAGTATTCAACTTGGCAATTACAAACTGCAGTTTTTTCGGAAACATTGAAAAAAAGATTGTAATTGCAATATGAAGTTCTTTTTCAACACCAATTGCCATTGCAATAAATGCAGTCCATACCATAAGAAGAAGGGCAACTTCTTCTGACCACATAATTGAATTGTGAAGGATAAGGCGGCAGAAAACCTGACAGCTTACTATAATTACGATTAAAAGGATAACCAGCTTAGAAAATTCAAGAAGAACTCTGTAAATGCAGTCAAATACAAAAGTTATTCCCGAAATAATTTTTTCTGCCGTGTTATATCCTGGTTTACAAATTTCAGCAGGTGCTGAAGCAAAAAAATTTTTTATTTTGTCAAAAATTGAAACCATAATAAAACCTTTCTAATATAAAACCAAACTTCCGTTAAAATAATTATTCGGAAAGCTCACTGATATACTAAAATATCAGTAAAAAGCCCTAAAAAAAGACTGTCATTAAAATTCAATTTTTAAGGCAGTCTTTTTTATTTTTTACAGATTACTGAGCCTGAATATCTTTGATAATATCTTCGTATCCGGCACCGAACTGTGCATACAATGGAGCCATCGCAGCCTGGAACTTTTCTTTTTCTCCATGAGCAAGTTCTGTAATTGTACAGCCGGCAGCGCGAACCTTGTCTTCAGAAGCCTTTTCTTTTGCAGCCCAGAGTTCACGCTCGAGTTTTGCAGATTCAAGGGCACATTCTTTAATGATTGTCTTGTCTTCGTCAGAGAATTTGTCCCATGTAGACTTTGCAACAAGCTGCATTTCAGGAACACGTGTATGTTCGTCAAGAACGTAGTATTTTGCAACTTCGTAGTGAGAAACTGAGTCATAAGAAGGCCAGTTGTTTTCTGCACCGTCAATTACGCCAGTCTGCAGACCTGAATAAACTTCACCGTAAGCCATTGGAGTTGCGTTTGCACCAAGTGCTGCAACCATACCCATCATAAGCTGAGATTCCTGAACACGGATTTTTAAGCCTTTCATGTCTTCAAGCTTTGTAACAGGACGTTTTGAATCGTAGAAGTTTCTTGCACCTGCATCAAACCATGAAAGACCAATAAGGTTGTTTTTTTCCATTGAACTTAAGAATTTTTCACCGATTTTTCCGTCAAGAACGCGCCACATCTGGGCAGCATCCTTATAAAGATAAGGAAGCTGAAGAACGTTCAAAGATTTTTCAAATTCTGAAAGTGGCGAAATTGAAACACGGGTAAAATCAATTGCACCAAACTGCAGCTGTTCAATTACAGCTTTTTCGTCTCCAAGCTGTCCGCCATGGTAAACGTCAATATGGATTCTTCCGTTTGTTTTCTGTTCAACAAGTTCTGCAAATTTGTAGGCAGCCTGAGTTGTAGGATAATCCTGAGCCTGATTTTCTGCATAGCGCAGAACCATTTTTCCATCAGCCTTTTTATCTTTACAGCCTGTAAAAACCAATCCGGCAGCAAGAACTGCACAAGCAGCAGTAAGTAACGATTTTTTCATAAAATTTTCCTCCAAAAAAAATCTCTAAAAAAATAGCTCACTAATATACTAAAATATCAGTAATATAATTCTGTACCCTGATATTTTAGTTGTCAAACTTTTTTATTAAAAATGCACAAAAAAAACTTCTGCGGTTATTACATTATCTCCAGAAACTCAAGAACAACTGACGGATTGTCGCTTACGTGTTGTAAAAATAAAACTGCTTCGATATTATAAAAAACATGCAGGATTACATACGCGCACGCACAGACGAACAGAAAGAAGAACGTTTAGGACAGATAAAAGACGCTGCGGATTCACTTTTTAAGGAAATGCCTTACACGTCAATAACACTCACAACAATTGCAGATAAACTCGGCTGGTCAAGGGCAAACCTGTATAAATACGTAACGACAAAAGAAGAAATTTTTCTTGAACTTGTTTCTGAAAAAATGACGGCTTACTTTAATTCAATGCTGTCAGCCTTTCCTGAAGGAAATAATTTTTCGGCAGAAGTTACTGCAGAAGTCTGGGCAGGAATTTTAAATGCTCACAAAGATTATCTGCGCTATCTTGCCTACCTTATGACAATAATAGAAACAAACGTTACGGTTGAACGCCTGGCTGCTTTTAAGAAAAAATGGTACGGCTTTGCAGATGAATTAAGCAGAAGGCTTTCTGTCATGCTGAATATTGAAGAAAGTTCTGCTGCAAAACTTATTGTTGACATTCAGATGTATGCAGGCCAGCTGGTTACAAGCTGTTTAAATAATCCGCTGATTTTACAGGCCTTAAAACTTATTGAACGGGAAGTAAAGCAGACTGATTTTTGCGAAGCAATTAAAGATTACACAAAAATGTGCATAAACTGGTGCGTAAGCAAAAAAAACTAAAAAATACAGCGCAGAGATTCTACGCCGGACTCTGTGGGTCCTAATAATTATCCCACTTAAAATCATCAAAATCCTGGATCTGAAGTTCACGACGGTTGCGAAAGTATTTTTCCATGTCGCGGATTGTAAGCGGAGTTTTGTTTTTGTAATTCGGATTAAGGTAAAAATATGCATTGTAAAGAAGTTTTTCCAGCGGTTCCCCTGCACTGTTGTCGTCTATAAAAATAATTCCTGCAAGATTCGAAGCAACTTCTTTTACTGTAAGTGCGGTTGAATTGTAAATTGCAGAATGTTCACATGCCATAGTCTGAATGCGGTTTAATTCAATAAAAGTTCTGCGGGCTAAAGAGCGGTAAAACATATTGTTAAAATCGCCGAAATCTACGGTTTCGCTGTTGAACCACGGATTTTTTACGATTGTAATGACTGAATATTCGTTGTCCAAAAGTTTTGAGCCGTAATCCAGAAATTTATATTTGTAAGCTTCTGCCATTGCAAAAGGTGAATATTCACAAACTGTAGTTATTGTATCTGCGTATTGAATGCGGAATGTAAAATTGATTCCGGAAGAAGAAATGTATTTTAAAACTTTTTTATTCTGAGAAACTGCGTCTGTAAGTGCCTTGAAAATTCTTGATTTTTCAAAGCCAAGGTTTGCCTTTACTTCTGAATAATCAATGGTCGAACGGTTGTCTGCGCCAAGCATTACGGATTTTCCGAGGGAAAGGAGAGAATATTCTTCTACGCGTTCAAAAACTTCTTCGAGAATATTCTGATGAATGCAGTTGAATGATTTTACGTCTGTGTAAACAGGCGAATTTTTAAAGTGAAGGCAAAGGTCAATGTCGATAGTCTGTTTGTGGCCGATAACTGCAGGAATTGAAGTTTTATGTTCACTTACTGGAAGAATGTTGATGTAGGAAAGATTGAAGAATTCTGAAAACTGTGAATAAAAATCGAGGGCAACAAGTTCTGAATAAGGTCCTGCCCAGCCTGAATTTTTAGCTTCACCGATATTTTTGATTTTTTCTGTAATTTCGTTAAGTGTTTTTTTGTCGTTTTTGAATTTTCTGTTAAGACGTTTCAGCCTTTTTATAAAATTGCCGGCAAAGAGATTTAGAGGCTGGCTGTTAAGAGGAGAAATGCATTTGTTTGTGTTTTTCCTGTTTTTTATAGTTTTTTGAATTCCGAAGATGCCGTAAATCAGGGATTCAAGATTTTCAACGTCTGTCATAAGTTTATTCTAAATCAGTTTCAGGCCAATGTCATTTTTTTGTAAAAGAGACCGCCGCAATGTCATGTTGAAATGACAGTGGGAATAAAACATTGCCACTTTATTTTTCTTAAGTTACATTAAATTTTTAAAGTCGCACTGTATTTTTCCTTGACAAAATACAGTTCTGTATTCATAATTTTGAGTATGTTTACAAACAAAGCAGTCAAAGTCAGCGTCTCTCTCGTTGTGGTTAATCCTTAACCGGAAAAAGACTGGCTTTTGTATTGTTTTGACGACTTTTTACCGTTAATTACAGGCTCTTTCCGGAACTTTTTTTTTCCGGGAAAGGGCCTTTTTTATTTTCTGGAGGCAAATATGAAATTAACTGGCGCACAAATCATCGTAAAATTACTCGAGCAGGAAGGAATTAAAACCGTTGCAGGAATTCCAGGAGGTTCAATTCTTCCGCTGTATGACGAACTGGCAAAAAGTTCAATCCGCCACGTCCTTGTGCGCCAGGAACAGGCTGCAGGATTTTTTGCTCAGGGAATTGCAAGAACAAGCGGAAAAGCCGCCGTGTGCATGGCAACCAGCGGTCCTGGCGCAATGAACTTACTCACGGCAATTGCCGACGCAAGAAGTGACTCAATTCCGCTTGTAGCAATTACAGGACAGGTAAATACATATTTAATCGGTACAGACGCCTTTCAGGAAGCAGACACTTTTGGACTTTCCTTCCCTATTACAAAACATTCGATTGCCGTAAAAACTCCGGAAGAACTTTTAACTGCAATTCCACAGGCCTTTGCAATTGCAATGGAAGGAAGGCCGGGACCTGTTTTAGTTGACGTTCCTCGCGACGTTCAGCTCGCTGCCTGCAACGTAGATAAATTTCCAAAATCAACAGACTTTAATACAAAGGAAGAAAACGTAAGGTTCCACACTCCAAAAGACAAAA
Source organism: uncultured Collinsella sp. (assembly GCA_963613915.1). Classification (GTDB taxonomy): domain Bacteria; phylum Spirochaetota; class Spirochaetia; order Treponematales; family Treponemataceae; genus Treponema_D. The sequence goes on along the minus strand of CAVEBK010000032.1, from coordinate 7,688 downwards.
TTGAAGAACTTATAAAAACGACGAATGACTTTCTTATCAATGCCAGAAAACCGGTTCTGTATATCGGTGGCGGCTGCAATTCCCCGGAAGCAGCAAAAGCCTTAAGGCAATTTAAGGAAAACTACCGTCTGCCGGTTGTAACTTCGCTCATGGCTCTTGGAGTAATTCCAAAAAAGGATGAAGACAATGCTGGAATGGTTGGAATGCACGGCTCGTATTCTGCAAATGCTGCAATGTACGAAAGTGACCTTGTTCTTGCAGCCGGCGTGCGTTTTGACGACAGGGCAACAGGAGTTGTAAAAAAGTTCTGCCCGAATGCAAAAATAATACACATTGACATTGATGCAGCAGAAATAAATAAGATTCTTCCGTCGGCAGTTCATTTTGTCTGCAAGGTTGAATCCATAATTCCCCTCATTACAAAAAAACTGAGCCAGCAGTTAAAAGAAAAAAACACTCCGGATTTTACGAGAGAACGCAGTGAATGGGCTCAAAAAATTGCAGGACTTACAAAAGAAAACTATTCATTGCAGACAGGAAGTCCTGCAAAAGAAGAAAAACGGGCAGGATTTGAAGATTCCGTAAATCCGAGAAAGTTTATTGCAGAACTGCCGGAACTTGCAGAAAAATGCGGAATAAAAGAAAGCGGACTTTTAGTTACAACAGACGTAGGCCAGCACCAGATGTTTGCAGCCCAGTACTATCCTGTTAACGAACCGCGCACTTTTTTAACTTCCGGAAGTCTTGGCACAATGGGTTTTGGTCTGCCGGCAGCCATTGGAGCTGCCTTTGCCAATCCGGACAAAAGGGTTATCTGCATAAGCGGAGACGGTTCTATTCTGATGAATATTCAGGAACTGGCTACTCTGGCAGAAAACAATCTTGCAGTAACTGTAATCGTATTTGTAAACCACACTCTTGGAATGGTTTATCAGCAGCAGAAATTTTTATTTGATAAAAACTATTCTGCAAGCAATTTTGCAGGACAGCCGGATTTGCTGGAAATTGCAAAAGGATTCGGAATAGAAACAGCAGACGCTGCAAATGACAGAGAATGGTACAAAAAAGCATTTGATGCAAAAAGAAAAAATAAACCTTGCTTTGTAACCGTAAAAGTAGACCCGGAAGAAAACGTACTGCCTTTTGTTCCAGGAGGAAAGGCGAATATCGAAAGCATAAGGTAGAATAAACTCGCTCGAGACAAGAGATGTTTTGTGAGCAGTTTATCCCAGCCCCGGGTGAAGCCCCGCAGTTGCAGGCAAAGCCTGCAATGAGCGCCCAGCGAAGGGCGGAACACGGGACGAGACAGTGCATTGTGCTCCTAAAAATTTTCTAGAGTTTCTTTTAAGATTTTTAAGCCTTCGTTGATTTCGTCGTCAGAAATATTAAGCGGAGGAACAAGGCGGAGTGTGTTTTTGCCTGCTGTCGAAGTTAAAAGACCGTTTGCAAGAAGCTGTTTTTCCAGTTCAACTGCACTTTTTGTGTCTGTAATGTCGGCTCCAATCATAAGGCCTTTGCCACGAACTGCCGTAACGTTTTTATTGTTCCATGACAGAATCTGAGAGCGGATATATTCACCCTTGCGCTTTACGTTTTCGAGGAAACCTTCGCTCAAAAGTTCTTCGAGGACAACAAGACCTGCAGCACAGGCAAGAGGATTTCCGGCAAATGTTGACTGATGATCTCCAGCCTTAAAAACTTCGTTTGCCTTACCGCGGAAAAGGATTCCGCCCATTGGAACTCCACCGGCAACACCTTTTGCAAAGCTTACGACATCCGGCTCAAAGCCTAATTCGTCACTCGCAAGTAAGCTTCCTGTGCGTCCAAAGCCTGTCTGAACTTCGTCTGCCATTACAATTGCGCCGGCCTTTCGTGCAGCCTTTGCAGCAGCCTGTGCCCATTCTCTGTCGATTAAATTAACTCCGCCTTCGCCCTGAACGCATTCAATCATTAAAGCTGCAGTTGTGTCGTCAAAAGCGTTTTCTAAAGCAGCAAAATCATTTGGTTTTATTGTTTTAAAGCCTTCTGCATAAGGAGCAAAACATGCAGGATGGAATTTTTCCTGACCTGTAGCAGTTAAGGTTGCAAGAGTTCTTCCGTGGAAAGAAGATTCGAGAGTGTAAATTACACGGCGTTTTTCGCCACCGTTTAAGTAGCCGTATTTGCGTGCAAGCTTAAAAGCAGCTTCGTTTCCTTCAGCACCGGAGTTTCCAAAGTAAACGCCTTCAAAGCCCGTAGCTTTTAAAAGTTTCTGTGCAAATTCAAGTCCGACGTCGCTCGTAAAATAATTGCAGACGTGGATCTGTCTTTCTGCCTGTTTTTGAATTGCCTTTACGAGCGGTTCAAAATCGTGTCCAAGGCAGTTGACAGCAATTCCTGCAAGAAAATCAATGTATTTTTTTCCGTTTGTGTCGTAGCAGGTTGAACCTTTTCCATAAGCAAAGGTTACGTCAAACGAACCGTAATTATTAACAACTGTTTTGCTTCCCATGTTTTTATCCTTAGTAAAATCTTAGTAGTTCGAATGTCGAGTTTCAATAAAAACATATCAAATAGCCTCTCGTCGAGAACCTGCCAGCAAGCCGCACGGTTGCGACAAGCGCAAAGTGCGTTTGTGTCAGAACCTCTCCTACGGCTATTTGGCATTTTTTAATAAAATAAACTCGACATTCAGCTATTTATTTAAAACTCGAAATTAAGGTTAATAAATCATTGTACCGATTCCGCGGTCGCTGAACATTTCTATCAAGAGTGAATGCGGTACGCGGCCGTCAATAATGTGTGTCCGGGGAACTCCGCCGTTGCGGGCCATCATGCAGCATTCAATCTTTGGAATCATTCCGCCGGCAATCGTACCGTCGTCAATGTACTTCTGTACGTCTTCAATATGTATCCGCTGAATAAGGCTTTCAGGCTTATTTACGTCTTTTAGCACGCCAGGAACGTTTGTCAGCTGAACGAATTTTTCTGCCTTGAGAGCAATTGCAATCTTTGCAGCAGCTGTGTCGGCATTTATGTTGTAGCGGCTCTGATCTCCGTTTTCTCCAAGGGCAACTGTCGAAACAACAGGAATAAAGCCTTCGTTTAAGAGCGACTCAATAATATGCGGATTTACTTCCGTTACTTCGCCTACAAAGCCGAGGTCTGCGTCTCCCTTATGGATTTTTTTTGCACGCAGAAGCCCGGAATCAACGCCGGAAAGTCCGACTGCCTTGCCGCCTTCCTGCAGCAGAAGTCCGCAGATGTCTTTGTTCAGTTTTCCGGTCAAAACCATCTGTACTATTTCCATTGTTTCGGAGTCTGTGTAGCGCAGTCCGTTAATGAACTTTGGTTCAATTCCGACCCGCTCAAGCATGTGGTTAATTTCAGGTCCGCCGCCATGCACTAAAACAACCTTTATTCCAATCGTATTCAAAAGGACAATGTCTTTCATTACGGCAGACTTTAATTCTTCGTTGAGCATTGCGTTTCCGCCGTATTTTACGACAACTGTCTTTCCAACCCAGTGCCGAAAGTAAGGCAGAGCCTGAACAAGAACGTCGCTCCAGTGAGCATTATCTAAACGTGGATTTTCTACAAAATTTTCTTCACTACTCATAGTTTTCTCCAAAGTAAGTGTGTCATTACTCATTACTTAAGTGCGGTAATCTCCGTTGATTTTTACATAATCGTAGGTTAAGTCGCAGCCCCAGGCTGTTCCTTCGGCTTTTCCGTCTTCAAGTTCAACAAGAATTTCTACGGCTTCTTCGCTTAAGATTTTCTTTGCAAGGTCTTCGTCAAAATCAAGAGGAACTCCGTGGTCAAAAACCTTTACAGAACGCACTTCTCCGCCATTCTGCTTTCCGTCTTCAAAATAACGCTTTGAGTTTTCGCGGCTAAAGAAAGTAACGCTTGTTTTTTCCGGAGTAAAGTTGAATCCAGAATAGCCCATTGCGTCCAGGATTCTTCCCCAGTTTGCGTCTGCTCCAAAGAAAGCTGCCTTTACAAGGTTTGAACAGATAACGGCTTTTGCAAGTCCGCGCGCATTTTCTACAGTATCGGCCCCACAAACATTGCAGGTTACAAGACGGCTTGCGCCTTCTCCGTCAGCAGCAATTTTCTTTGCCATCTGAGAGTTAAGGGTATTTAAGGCTTCCAGGAAGGTGTCAAAATCTTTTCCTTCTGCAGTAATTTCTGCATTACCGGCCTTTCCGTTTGCAAGAATCAGCAGGGTGTCGTTTGTAGAAGTGTCGCCGTCAATGGAAACACAGTTGTAAGTTCCTGCAACGGACGAACGAAGTGCTTTTTCGAGCATTGCTGCAGAAATTGCACAGTCTGTAGTTACAACGCTGAGCATTGTTCCCATGTTAATGTGAATCATGCCCGAACCTTTTGCCATTGTTCCCATCGTAACTGTTTTTCCGCCAATCTGAGCTTTTAAGGCAACTTCCTTGTATTTTGTGTCGGTTGTCATGATTGCCTGGCGTGCTTCTACGTTACCGGTTTTGCTTAAAAGCTGAACACTTTTGTCGAGTCCGTCCAGGATTTTTTCGACCGGAAGCTGCTGACCGATTACTCCTGTTGAACAGACAAGAACGTCGTCTTTAGAAATGCTCAATTTCTGAGCAACTGCATCAGCTTCTTTTTCTGCATTTTCGTAGCCCTGCTTTCCTGTACATGCATTTGCATTTCCGGAATTCATAATTACAGCCTGGGCTTTTCCGTTTTTAATCTGTTCTTTTGTAAATTTTACACATTCAGCCTTTACACGGTTCTGAGTAAAAACTCCTGCTGTATTACAGATTGAATCACTGTAAATTAAGGCTGTATCATAAGTTGTTCTGTTTGCCTTGATTTTATTTAAAACACCACTTGCGCTAAAACCTTCTGCTGCGGCAACTCCGCCTTCAACAAAAACAAATCCGCTGCTCATTGTTGTCCCCTGTCAATTTTTTCGTTAAATCTTACAAAGTTGAGTATATAAAACCCTGCTTTTGCATAAATATTCATTGATTATAAAAACTTGCGTATATTTATGCAAGTTAAATTGATTTTTATGCGGGCGTTTCCGTGTCTTTCGACACGGCCGCGCTTTGCAGGGTTCCGCGCATTACGCGCTGCATTTAGCGTGGCGTCTGCAGCCACCACGCTAAACGGCTTCGCCGCCCTTCCAATCGCTAACGCGAAGCGTTAGAATGAGCACATGACTACACAAGATTTAGAAGAATTAAACAGAGAATGTTCAAAATACACAGAACTTTTTGAATCAATTCAACCACTTTCCGCAAATTCAGCCTTTAACCCGGAAACAGTAAAATCAACGATACTCAAAATGACAGACTTAGCCTTTAGTGACGAGGCAAAAGCTTCTGCCTTAAAAAACTGGATGGAATCCCGTGAGTTTTTTACGAGTCCTGCAAGTGCAAAGTATCATGCAAATGTTCCCGGCGGACTTGCAGCACATTCACTTATGGTTACTTACCAGAGCTTTAAATTTGCCCCTGCCCTTTTTTCAAACTTTGTACTTACAAAACGCGCTGCTGACTACAATTTTACGGCAGGCGACATTTTTATTGCAGGAATTGCCCACGACTTCTGCAAGGCAGGCTTTTACGGAACAGAACACCGCAAGACAAAAAACTATCAGGGCAACTGGGTTTACGAGCCGTATTACAAAATAAAGCAGGAAAGCCGAAATATAGGTCACGGCAACGAATCAGTTTTAATGCTCCTGGAAATTCTCCCGGAATACATTAAAAACCGCCCCGTACTCGAAGCAATCAGCCGCCACATGGGTTTTAGCGATCTGAGCCCGAACGAAACCTATAATTATTCAAACTTTTTACAGAATCCTTTAGTTGTGCTCTTGCAGCTTGCAGACCAGACAGCAGCACAATGGTGGGACTGTTAAAGGCATCTGAAAAAATAATTTAAAGCAAAAAAAAGAGGAAACGACACCTTAAAAAGGTTTCTTTTCCTCTTTCAATCTCTTTTTCTTCCAAAAAACTACAATGTTGCAAGAGTGCGTTCGATTCTCTGCAGGCTGCGCTCTTTTCCAAGCACGCTGATAGAACCGATGAGCGGTGGAGAAACACGGCTTCCTGTAACTGCCATGCGGATTGGCATCATAAAGTCGCCAAGTTTAATTCCAAGCTCTTCTGCCTTTGCCTTTGCAAAGTTTTCTGCGCCTTCGTGGTCAGTTTCAAAAACCTTTGCCACAAATTCTTTTGCTACTTCAAGAACTTCTTTTGTCTTTTCTGCATCAATTCTCTTTGGAATAATCTGGTCAGCAGGAGGAACAGCCGGCTCTGTAAACATAAAGTGAACCATTTCTGCTGCTTCTGTAAGGAACTTTAAGCGTTCCTGAATAAGAGGCATAAGTCCGAGCAATGTTTTCTTAACGTCTGCGCCTGTCATGTTCATTGATTTGTCTACGCAGTAAGGCTCGCCGTCTTCTCCAAGGGCAACTCCAGAGAACTGCGGTCCAACGTTCGGCTTTGGCTGCGGATTTTCAGGATTAATTTCGAGAGTTGCATCTCCTGTTCCTGTAATGAACGGCAGAGTCCATTTGTAAAGTTCTTCTGTCGTAAGCTGGCGGATATAGTTTGCGTTGTAGAATTCAAGCTTTTTGTAGTCAAATACAGCCGGAGCCTTGTTCAGATGTTCAAGCTTAAAATTTTCAGCAAGTTCTTTAAGAGTGTAGAATTCTTTTCCTTCCTCGTAAGAACAGCCCAAAAGAGCAACATAGTTGATTATTGCCTGCGGCAGGTAACCGCGTGCACGGAATTCGTTGAGCGAAGTTGAACCGTGGCGTTTTGAAAGTTTTTTACCGTCGCTTCCGTTTACCATCGGCAGGTGGCAGAATTCAGGATGTTCCCAGCCGAAAGCCTTGTACATCTGAACGTGGAGCGGAGTTGAAGGAATCCATTCCTGGGCGCGCATTACATGAGAAATGTGCATCAAATGGTCGTCAACAATGTTTGCAAGGTGGTATGTCGGAAATCCGTCTGACTTTAAAAGAATCGGATCCGGCGAAATGTCTTCGTTCTTCCATACAATGTCGCCTAAAATGTGGTCATGGAATTTTGTTTCGCCTTCCATCGGAACCTTAAGACGGATTACATGAGGAATGCCGCCTGCTAATTTTTCCTGAACTTCCTCTGGAGTAAGGTGGCGGCAGTTTCTGTCGTAGCCCGGAGCCATCTTGTTTTCTGTCTGAATTTTGCGGATTCGCTCAAGACGTTCAGCATCGCAGAAGCAGTAATAAGCTTCGCCCTTTTCTAAAAGCTCGTTTGCATATTTTTTGTAAAGCTCAAAACGTTCACTCTGAACATAAGGACCGTATTCGCCGCCCTTGTCGCCGCCTTCGTCCCATTCAATTCCAAGCCAGGCCATTGTGTCGTAAAGGTTTTTAACGTATTTTTCGTCAAAACGTGTGCGGTCAGTGTCTTCGAGACGGAGAATGAATTTTCCGTTTTTTGAGCGCGCATAAAGATAATTAAAAAGCGCAGTTCTTACGCCGCCAATGTGCTGCATTCCAGTTGGAGAAGGTGCATAGCGTACGCGGACTTCCTTGATGTTTTCCATAATTATTTCCTCTATGTTTTATTTTGGGTAATTTCCTGCCAAGATAGTCAGCAGGCATTTTGCTTATGAAATAGATGATTCCCGATATTCTAATGAAAGTTTTTGCGATATTCAATTAAAAG